>JAFOFC010000060.1 GCA_017387515.1 Paludibacteraceae bacterium | reverse complement strand
GGAATTAGGAATCGGTGAGGCGGTGATTTGTTGAGGCGATGCAATGAAAAGACATCGTGATTGAGCGGAAATACATTTTTGCGTATGACGAGCGTTAAAAAAATGCGTTAAGAAGCGAAGCGGACATCGCATTTTTAGCAAGGAAAAGCAAAAATGCCGCGAAGAGCGTAGGCTTTGAATGCAGCGCCGAAACAAAATCGTTGATGCGGTGCGATTTTGAACCACGGACGCACGACCGTGCGTCCCTACTTTCGACTTTATTCGCTTCGCTCATGAAGTTGCTCCCGCTCGGCATAGCCAAAATAAATTTTGTCTCGGCACTCACCTCGCACAAAAAATCTCCTTTCTCCTTTATCAATTCTCCTTTAATATTCGTATCTTTGCACCGCCTAAACTAAACCAACATGATTGTTATAGAAAAAATAGCCGATTTACAGGCCTATATCAAAGAAAAAGCCGCTAAAAGCGTAGGTTTTGTCCCCACCATGGGCGCCTTGCACGACGGACATATTTCATTAATTACCCGCAGTGTAGCAGAAAACGATTTGTGCGTAGCCAGCGTATTTGTCAACCCAACCCAATTTAACGACAAAGCCGACCTAGAACGCTACCCACGCACCCCCGAAGCCGACTGCGCCATGCTTCAAGCAGCAGGCTGCGACGTGGTATTTATGCCTACCGTACAAGAGATGTACCCCGAAGAAGACACCCGTCAGTTTAACTTTGGCAGCTTAGAAACCGTTATGGAAGGCAAATATCGTCCTGGTCACTTTAACGGTGTAGCACAAATTGTAAGCAAGCTTTTTGATGCCGTTCAACCCAACAAAGCCTACTTTGGCGAAAAAGATTTTCAGCAAGTGGCCATTATCCGAGCCATGGTGCAACAGCTCAACTACCCCATTGAAATCATAGCCTGCCCCATTATTCGCGAAGAAAGCGGATTAGCACGTAGCAGCCGAAACACCTTGCTTACCAACGAACAACGTAAAAAAGCAGCCTTAATTGCAGAAGTATTGACAAAAAGTACTACCTTTGCTCAAAATAATTCTGTAGCAGCTACCATCAGTTGGGTAGAAGACCAATTTAAAGGCGATACCGAATTTACCATGGACTACTACGAGATTGTAGACGGCAACACCCTACAACCCATTACAGATTGGAACGAAAGTAACTTTGTGGTAGGATGCATTGCCATTTACTGCGGAAAAATTAGATTGATAGACAATATACACTATAAAGGATGATTATTGAAGTTTTAAAATCAAAGATTCATCGTGTTAGCGTAACCGATGCCAATTTAAACTACATTGGAAGCATTACCATTGACGAAGATTTAATGGATGCTGCTAACATTATAGAAAACGAAAAGGTTTACGTTGTAAATAACAACAACGGCGAACGCTTTGAAACGTACGTGATTAAAGGCGAACGTAAAAGCGGTATTATTTGCACCAACGGCGCTGCTGCCAGAAAAGTGCAACCTGGCGATATTTTGATTATTACCGCTTACGCCCAAATGGAGTTTGAAGAAGCTAAAAAATTCAAACCCAGCATTATACACCCCGATAGCAAAACCAATCTATTGTAATAGTCGTTTATGCGTTTAGTCGTTTAGTCGAGCAGAACAAGCAACTAACGACAAACAACAAGCGACAAGCAACTGTATATGGCCAAACAAAAAAGCATATTTGTATGTAATAATTGCGGACGTTCTGCTTCGCAATGGTTTGGCAAATGTCCTTCGTGCGGCAAGTGGGATACCTGTGTAGAAGAATTATCGTTTAAAAGCGATAAAAAACAACACTTACTTCACCCCACCGAACAAGCCGCACACAAACCCACCCCCATAACAGAAATTACTACCAGCGAAGACCCCCGCATTGATATGCAAAACAGCGAATTAAACCGCGTGTTGGGAGGCGGATTGGTAGTAGGTTCGTTGGTTTTAATTGGCGGAGAACCCGGCATTGGCAAATCGACCCTTATTTTGCAAACCATGCTGCGCTTGCAAAACAAACGTGTATTGTACGTATCTGGCGAAGAAAGTGCCCGACAACTAAAACTACGGGCCGACCGATTGGGTATTGAAAACGAGAACTGCTACATACTAGGCGAAACCGTTTTGGAGCGCATATACGCCCACGCCAAAGAGGTAAAACCCAATATTATGGTAATAGACTCCATACAAACGGTTAGTACCGAAGCATCCGAATCGTCAACGGGTAGTTTATCGCAAATTAGAGAATGCGCTACCTCTTTGCTGCGCTTTGCCAAAGAAAACAACATTCCCGTATTTGTAGTAGGCCACATTACCAAAGACGGCGCCATTGCAGGCCCTAAACTGTTAGAGCATATTGTAGATACCGTATTGCAGTTTGAAGGCGACCAACACTACATGTACCGCATTTTGCGCGCCATCAAAAACCGCTTTGGCAACACCTCCGAATTGGGCATCTTTGAAATGCAACAAAGCGGCCTGCGCGAAGTGTCTAATCCATCAGAACTGCTACTGACCAACCACGACGACATGAGTGGCATTGCAGTAGCCTGCGCCATAGAAGGCGTACGCCCCTTTTTAATAGAAGTGCAAGCCCTCACAGGCACAGCCGCATACGGTACGCCTCAACGTTCGGCTACAGGATTTGACCTACGCCGATTAAACATGTTACTAGCTGTATTAGAGAAAAAAGCAGGCTTTAAATTGGCGCAAAAAGACGTCTTTTTGAACATTGCAGGCGGCCTTCGCATCAACGACCCAGCCATTGACCTAGCCGTTATATCGGCCATTCTATCAGCCAATTTAGACATGAGCATCAACCCACAGATATGCCTTACCGGCGAAGTGGGCTTATCGGGCGAAATTAGGCCCGTAAACCGCATAGAGCAACGCATTGCCGAAGCCGAAAAACTAGGCTTTAAGCAAATTATCCTACCCGAATATAACTACAACAGCCTTCCTCACAAGCAATACAACATTCAGTTGCTACCTGTAAAGAAGGCCGAAGAAGCTTTCCGTATATTATTTGCCTAAAACTTGGGCTAATTTGGTTAACAAGGCCTCGCCACGAAGTCCAATAGCCATCACTTTTCCTTGTGGATCAACCAACAACGAATAAGGAATAGACGATACGGCATAACGTCTAGCAACGGGGCAATTCCAACGCATCAACGAACTACCATGCCAGGGCCAGTTAAGTCCATCGGCCTGAATAGCTGCCACCCATTTATCTTTGTTGTTATCGAGCGACACACTTAGGATAGCAAAATTTTTATCTTTGTACTGATTATAGGCCCTTACCAAGGTTGGACTTTCCATTCTACAAGGTCCGCACCACGATGCCCAAAAATCAATTAACACGTATTTGCCTTTTAAATCGCTCAACTTGATGGTTTCGCCATTGATACCCTTTAGTTCTATTTCTGGAGCCACGCTACCTACCACTACGGCTTGCTGCAAGCGGATGTCTATTTCTTGGGTTAACCAATGCTTTGCATACTTGCTTTTTAACCCATTACCCACCAATACAAACAAATCTTTATTGGCTGCAAATGCATTTCCAAACTCGCTATACGCCATAAAACCAGCACTTAACAAGGTGGCATTGGCCGACAACAATCGTTGGGTATTTTGTTGAAACTGTAGGTAAAATTGTTCAAATTCTACTTGCACCTGCTTTTTATCGGCATCGGTGGTAGCCGCCATGTAGCGTTGCTCAAAAGTTTTAGATTGAGCCTCGGCCTGCAAGGCAAAAGCTTGGTATTTTTGCATAAATTCCACCTCTTTTGAACCCGTAGCTGCCAGTAGTTGCAAGTTTTGATACGAACTATTAAACTGTAAATTAAGTTGTTCGTTTGGAGCAACCACCAACACTTGATGACGTTTTAAACTAGCCCCATCGGTTAACTCTAATACATAAATATCGGGCGTTGTTACAGCCAGTTGCATGGTAAATTTTCCATCGGGCGATATGGTTTTGGTGGTGATAAATTCCATACCACCTGTAGGTGAAAGTTTGCTTACATTAATAGAACGAAACAACTGTTTGCCCACAATACTACCATTTACACTAGCAGTTTGTGCAAAAGTTAACGTAGAAAAAAGAAGAGCAATAAAAAGGACTGTTTTTTTCATCATATTAAGGAATTAAAAGCGACGAATCGCCATAACTTAAGAATCTGTAATCGTTGGCCAATGCATATTGGTAAATACGACGCCAATCTTCGCCCACAAAAGCAGCCAGCAAAAGCAACAACGTACTATGTGGTTGATGAAAATTAGTAACCAAGGCTTTTACCAACTTAAAAGTATATCCTGGCACTATAATAATACGCGTGCTAGCATGCAAGGTAGAAGCCCCTTGGGCATCTAAATAATCCAGCAAGGCTTGCAAGGCATCGTAGGCAGAAAGGGTTGCCGCATCTTGGTAAGGTTCCCATTGCTCTACCACCATTTCTGTATTACCCGATGCTACTCTACAGCCTAAATAGTACAAACTTTCTATGGTACGAACCGAAGTGGTACCCACCGCCACTATGCTACCCAATTGTTGTTGCAATAAGGCTATACTATCGCGCTTTACCTCTATTACTTCGGTGTGCATGGTATGCCCGCCTATTTGTTCCGACTTTACAGGCTGAAACGTACCTGCCCCCACGTGTAAAGTAACCTCGCATCGTTTAGACCCCGCCTTTTCTACATCGTTTAATACTGCATCGGTAAAATGAAGCCCCGCAGTAGGTGCTGCTACAGAACCCTTAATTTTAGAATAAACGGTTTGATAGGTTGTTTTATCCGATTCTTCGGTATCTCTATTTAAATAAGGTGGAATGGGCAATTCGCCAAAAGCATCCAACACCTCGGCAAAGGTACAGTCTTCTCTATCCCAGGTAAAACGGATGCTAGAGGTGTTACCATTGGTTTGCAAGCGTTCTGCCTGCAAGCACAAAGGCGCCCCTTTTATTTCTACTTGTTTTACTAAAGCATCTGCTTTCCATTTTTTTAAGTTACCCACCATGCATTTCCAGGTGCAAGTGGCCGTTTGCTGAAACACCAAATCGTATGCAGATGGCACCAACGGTTCCAAGCAAAAAATTTCTATTCTACTACCCGTTTGTTTAAAGAATTGCAAACGTGCCTGTATCACCTTGGTATTATTAAACACCAAACACGAATGCTTTGGCAACAAGGTTGGCAAATCCTTAAATGTCTGTGTAGCAATAGCACCTTTGTTATAAAACAACAACTTAGAACTATCGCGCTCTGACAAGGGGTACTTGGCTATGCGACTATCGGGCAAATCGTACCCGTAGTTGCACATTTGAATGGCTTGTATGTTATTTTTTGCGTTCAAAATACTTTTCTTGAATTTTTTGCCAGAATTGATAGAAGTTAGGAATAATAAGGGTACCTACGATGGTAGACATTAACATACCAGCAAATACCGACAACCCTAACGACACACGGCTTTCGGCACCAGCACCCGTAGCGGTTACCAAAGGCACTACCCCTAAAATAAAGGCAAACGAAGTCATCAAAATAGGACGCAAACGAACTTGACCTGCCTCTACGCACGATTCGTAGATACTTTTGCCTTCTTTGCGGAAATCGCGGGCAAACTCTACAATCAGGATGGCATTTTTAGCTGACAAGGCAATCATTAGCACCATACCAATTTGGGTGTAAATATCCATGGGACGTGCCGATATAAAGCAAGCAATAATAATGCCCAACAAGGCTACAGGCACCGCCATAATAACCGCCATAGGACTGGTTACACTTTCGTACTGCGCAGCCAATACCATCAACACCACCACCAATGCCAAGGCAAAGATGATAACGGTAGAAGAACCCGCTTGTTGCTCTTGGTAAGCCATAGAGGTCCATGCAAACCCAAACGAGTTGGGCATAGAAGTTTGAGCTAAATTGGCCATTTCGCTTTGCGCTTGACCCGAACTATACCCTTCGGCAGCATCGCCCGATAGGTAGGCAGCGGGGTACATGTTGTAACGGGTAATAACCTCGGTTCCCAAACGGTTCTCGATGGTAGTAAAGGCACCAAAAGGCACCATTTTACCTTCACTGTTGCGCACGCTTAATTTTAGAACATCTTCTATTACCGAACGATTTTGACTTTCGGCCTGTACTTTTACTTGGTATACTTTTCCAAATAGCACAAAGTCGTTGGCATACGACGAACCTAGGTAGGCAGACAAAGCACTAAACACATCGCTAATGGCCAGCTTGTATTGTTTTACTTGCTCGCGGTCGATGTGCAAGAACACTTGTGGTACGGTTGCCTTGAACGACGAGCGTACTTGACTTAAAGGCGCTTGCAAGTTAGCTTGCGCAGCCAAATCTTCGGCAGTGCGTTGCAATTCCAACACGCCCATGCTTCCTTTATCTTGTACGTAGCACTCAAAACCACCCGATGTTCCCAAACCTTGAATAGCAGGCATAGGGAAGGCATACAAAACGCCATCTTCTATTTTAACCGATGCTTCTTTGTTAAATCGTTGTATAATTGCACCAATGCTTTGCGACTCGTCGGTACGTTCATCCCAGTCCTCTAGGATAACAAACATACTACCTTTGCTAGAAATTTGCGCACCTTCTGCCATAGACATACCCGAAATGGCCACGCTGGCTTTTACGCCAGGAATCGAATCCAAAATAGATACAGCACGGTCCATTACATCCATGGTTTCGGAAAGCGAAGCACCATCTTGCAACTGGCATGTTATCATAAAGTAACCTTGGTCTTCGGTAGGAATAAACGCCGATGGCAATTTTTTAAAGCCAAAGGCCACCAAAAGGAGCAAGATGCAGAAAGAGGCCAAAATAACACCCCCCTTGCGCAAGAATGCTTTAATTACCGAAGTATAACCTCCTTGCAATTTATCAAAGAATTTATTAAAGTACCTGTATACAAAGAATTGCTTTTTATTTTCTTGTTTAGGTTTTAGAATCAACGAGCACAAGGCAGGGCTTAATGTTAACGCATTCAAACCACTAAAGGCAGTAGACACCGCAATGGTTACTGCAAATTGCTTGTACATTTCGCCCGTAATACCGCCCATAAAGGCTGTGGGCACAAACACCGCCAATAGCACCAACACCGTACCAATAATAGGTCCGGTAATTTCTTCCATGGCACGAATGGTGGCCTCGCGCGCCGACAGGTGATTCTCTTCCATGTGCCGCGCCGTATTCTCTACCACCAGAATGGCATCGTCTACCACAATACCAATGGCCAAAATCAGACCAAACAAGGTAAGGGTATTAATAGAGAATCCCATAACGCTCATCACGGCAAAAGTACCAATAAGCGATACTGGAATGGTAAGGGCAGGAATAAGGGTAGAACGAAAATCTTGCAAGAAAAGCAAGATAACAATAATTACCAATACAAATGCTTCAAATAGGGTATGGTACACCTCTTCGATAGAAACATCAATAAATTCGGTGGTATCCAATACTACCTCAGCATGCACCCCCTCGGGTAAATTTTTAGAAAGTTCTTCAATTTTGGCTTGTACATCGGCGGCCACTTGCAACGAGTTAGAACCAGGCAATTGGTACACGCAAATAGAGGCCGATTGTTGGTGATTGATTTTACTATCGGTGGTATAGGTTTTACTACCCAATTCTATGGTAGCCACGTCTTTTAATCGCAACACCCTACCCCCTTCGCCGTAACGAATAATGATATTACCAAACTCTTCTGGAGTGGTTAATCTACCTTTTACGTCTAGGGTATATTGAAAGGCTTCGCTGTGCGAGGTAGGCAACTCGCCTACTTTACCAGCCGATACCTGAATATTTTGTTCTTGAATGGCCGATAAAATATCATTAGGAGTCAGGTTACGAATGCGCAACACTTCTGGGTCTAGCCACATACGCATGCTATACACATCGGCACCAAAAGTAGACACCGAACCTACCCCCTCAATACGTTTTAATTCGTCCACAATGTTTAATGTAGCGTAGTTGCTCAAATAAACATTATCGTACAATTCGGGGTTATCAGAGGTTAAACCAATCATCATCAAGATACTACTTGATTTCTTTTCGGTTACCACCCCCATACGAGTCACCTCACTGGGCAAACTAGAAGTAGCTTGATTTACACGGTTTTGTACCAACACGGTAGCCATGTCGACATCGGTACCTACCTCAAAGGTTACGGTAAGGGTATACACCCCCGCCGACGACGAAGAAGAGGTCATGTACAACATATTTTCTACCCCGTTTACCTTATCTTCGATGGGAGCTGCCACGGTTTGCGAAATAACCTCGGCATTGGCACCAGGATAGTAAGCCGTTACTTGTACGGTAGGAGGCGTAATATCGGGATACAAAGAGATGGGCAAACCAAACAGGGTTACCGCACCCGCCAATATAATCAGCAACGAGATTACAAAGGCAAATATGGGACGATTAATAAAAAATTTAGACATACTTACCTCCTCTTATTGTGCTACGCTAGTAGAATCGGTGGGTTCTACTACTGGTTGAATTGCCTGACCATTTCTAACACGGGTCAACGCTTTGGTAATGTAGTATTCGTTAGCCGATAATCCTTTTACAATTTCGCGCATATTATCGCGTTGCAACTGACCTACTTGTACCGAACGATAACGTACCGTGTCGTTTTCTACAATGTAAATATAACGACCCGATTGGTCGGTACCGATAGACGATTCGGGAATCAACACGGCATCTTTAACATCTTTGTAAGGGAAAGTAACCTTTACATACACCCCGTTGTTCAAGTCTTTTTTATCGTTTTTAACCACGGCACGCATGTCTACTGTACCGGTAGAGATATCGGCCGATGGCGACAAATAATCCAACTGACCAGGATAGTATTGTTCGTTGCCTTGCGAATCGGTTAATTTCACCTCAACAGAGCTAAAAGGAGCACCGGCTTTTTTAACTTGCGAATCTGATTTTTTAGCTTCGTTTTGCGCCCAAATCAATTTAGAGGCTTCTATAGAGAAATACACATACATTTGGTTATCTTTATAGAAAGTAGCCAATTGGGTATGAGGCGAGATGTAATTGCCTTTGTCCACCAAGCTACGGGTTACTCTACCCGATTCTGGCGCCAAAATGTAGCAATAAGACAAGTTGGTTTGTGCGGTTTCCAATTGCGCTTGAGCCGATTGAACAGCCGCTTTGCATTGATCTACATTGGTAGAAGCCTCAATCAAATCAATTTCGCTTACTGCATTGCTTCTGTAGGCATCTTGCATACGCGCCAAGGTGGTTTGTGCCAATGCCAAGTTGGCTTGCGAGGTTAACAACTGTGCTTCGGCTTGTTGCACCTTGTTTTTGTAATTTCTAGGTTCGATAACAAACAACGTATCGCCTTTGGTTACCAATTTGCCCGCCTCAAAACGAACATCCATTAAATAACCTTCTACGCGACTTATCAAATCCACCACCAATTCAGATTGCAAATAACCTGGAAATTCCAACTGGTATTGAATATCGCGCACAGTTGGGTGCGCCACAGAGTATTGCGACAAAGGCAATGGTTTCACTTCGTTAGTTGAAGAACAAGACCACAACAGCATAGCCATGGTCGATAACAGCATAAATGTTAGTTTTTTCATATGATGTTTAGTTGATTATTCTTGATTCCAATCGCTTCCTAAAGCACGATACAATTGCACTAGTGCCAACGACACCGACGATTTAGCAACCACCAAGTCGTCTTCGTATTGCAACAAATAACGTTGAGCATCCAATACATTTTGAAAATCTACCAAGCCTTTTTTATACAAATCCAAGGCCAAATCGTTGGTTAGTTTGGCTTGTTCAAAGGCTTTTTGGGTAGCAACCACCTCGGCCGATACATGACGGTAATGCGTCATGGCGTTATCAACCTCTTGCAAAGCGGTTAAAACAGTGTTGTTATAATCATTAATAGCCTCTTCTAATTGAGCTCTGGCCGATTGAATATTACCCGTAAGGGTGGTGCCAGAAAAAATGGTCCACTGCATAGAGGGAGCCACTTGCCAATACATATGGTTACTGTCAAACAAATTTTGGAAGTTAGTAGAAGCATAGCCAAATTGCCCGGTAACAAAGAAACGAGGCAACCAATCGTCAATGCGAGCACCCACCATGGCCGCTTTAGCATCGATTGTTTTTTCGGCTGCACGCACATCGGGACGTCTACGCAACACCTCGGCAGGGATGCCTACCGAAACCAACATATGGGGAGTTAAATCGGTAGCCTCATCGGGCAAAGCCAACTCGTTGGCTAGATTCCATGGAATCTCGCCTAATAAAATACCCATTTGATTAATGTACTCAGCTATTTTGGTCTCCATAGCAGGCACTTGCGCCTCGGTAGCGTAGTAAATCGATTTGGCCTGAGCCACATCCAAAGCCGATGCTAACCCCGTATCAAAACGTGCCTGGGTAATTTGCATGGTTTCTTTTTGGCTTGCCAAGTTACCTTCTATTACACGCAAACGCCATTGAGCCGTACGCAATTGAATGTAGGTTTCTACGGTTTGTGCTACCAAAGCGGTCATCACGCCATCGTACTCCTCTTGCGAAGCCAAAAAGGCTGCCTTTTGCGATTTTGCACGATTGCGAACAGCACCTATAATGTCAATTTCCCATTGCATTTCTAGGCCCACAGAACCCACTTGCGAAGTAGCACCAGGAACGGTTACATTTTGATTGTAATTATAACCTGCATTTAGATTAATGGTGGGATAAAATCCCCCTTGCGCCACGCGCATGGCTGCCTTAGCTTGCGCCACACGATAAGCCGCTTGTTTTAAATCGAAGTTATTTTGAAGCGCCCCTTCTACCATTTTGGTAAGAATAGGGTCGTTAAAACGAAGCCACCACTTTTGTTCCAAGGGTTGTTGGTACAAAAAAAGTGTATCAACTTCTGCATTCCACGCAGAGGGAATGGATTGCTCGTCTATACGAGTAGATTCAGGTTTTGCATTTGCTATATAACACGCTGATAAAAAAGCAAAAGCACATACCAAAGTTCTAAAAGTTTTCATACTAAAATAATCGTAATAACTTGCAAAAATAAGATTATTTTAGCAGAACACACATTAATATATATAAAAAAACAATAATTTATAATTGAGCAGGCATTTCTAATTGCTCAACATCTTTTTTTACCTGCCCTAACTGCTCTTTACAAAACGCAATAAGGCTTTGCGCTTGTTTAATCTCGGCATTCAATTGTGCCAAATCTACATCGCCCTTTTCTAGCTTAGCAGTAAGGGTTTCTAGTTGTTGTAATGCTTGTTCAAAGGTCATATTATGTGTTTATTCAATGCTTCGCATTTCATGAAATTTATTCCCTTCGGTCATCAGTACGTCTCGTGACTCGGCATAGTCAAGTAAACTTGCCTCTGCGCTCGCTACTCGAAATTTTATTCGTTTAGTCGTTTAGGCGTTTAGGCGATTCAAATGCGAGTGCCGTTAGCGGAGGTCGGAAATAGATTTATATGTGCAAAAACGTTAAGCAAAATGTGTTGTTTGAGCGAAGCGAGTTCACATTTTGTAGTTTTTGTATGTGTAAATCCCGACCGGGAGCGTTTGCCGAGCATTGAATCGCCGAAACAGAATTCGTTAAATCGTTTAGGTTACTTAACAACAGACGCGACAGTGCCGTTGTGAAAGACGGTGCTAATTTCGTCGCCTGCTTGCAAATCTTGCAACGACGCCACTGTACCATTTTTTAGGGTCATGGTATAGCCCTTTTTAAGAATACTTTGAGGCGATAATAATTCTACAGTACGTTCTAGCAACTGCAATCGATGTTGTTTTTGCTCCAAACATCGGCTAGCACACAAAGGCAACATGGTTTCGATGGTTCTTAAACGATTTTCGTATCGTTGAAGCAAGTGCTGCACAGCTCGGCTTATTCTATCTTGGCAAGCCAACACTTTTTCATAAGCCTCTACCATAGTTTGCACCAGGTATTGTGCCACAGCCGTAGGCGTTTTTAACGACAATCCCGCCACCATATCCAATACAGAAACATCCCTATCGTGCCCTATTCCAGCAATAACAGGCAACGGCATTTGCGTAACGGTATAGGCCAAATCGTAGCCATCAAAGCAAGCCAAATCGGCCACAGAGCCTCCACCACGTATCACCACCACCACATCAAAACTATCGGCTTGCTCGGCCACTTGATGCAAGGCCCGTACCATAGAGGCTTCGGCCATTTCGCCTTGTACCAAAGCAGGAAATAACGTAACTTGAAACGCAAAACCCCACTGATTCTTATTTATTTCGTTGATAAAATCGCCATAGCCAGCTGCCGTTTGTGCCGTTACCACCGCTATACGACGAATAAGCATAGGAACGGGTAGTTCTTTGTTCATATCAAAGACACCATCGGTTTGCAACCTACTAATTACCTTATTGCGTTGCAACATCCGGTTGCCAATGGTGTACGATGGGTTAATGTCTTTTACATTCAAGCTAGCCCCATAATTAGGGTGATAGACCACCTCAACCAACAAAGCAACCGTCATACCCACGGCAAGTGGCATGCCCGTTTCGCGCAAAAAGTACGGTTTTATTAACTTATATAGCGATGCCCAAATGGTAGCTTTGGCCTTAGCCACAATAACGCCATCATCGTTCTTCTCCATCAACTCTAGGTAGCAGTGCCCCGTTCTATTCTCGCTAAGGCCTACTACCTCTGCCGATACCCATATAGGCATAGAGAAATGCTCCTCTACACAAGCACTTATCTGGCAATTTAAATCGTATAATCCAACTACTAAATCGTCCATCTTAGTTAAAATAGGCACTAGGATTTTCGAGGTAATCTTCGGGGTCTTTTATCTGAGGATCAATATCGTAACTATCTAATTTATCCTGAAAAGCTTTGTTATAAGCAGCTGGGTCAACAGGTTGTCCTTCGTTAAATTCAACTTCTTCTACCTTACCACCTTCGTCGTAACTACGCCAAACGCCATGAGGTTTGCCATTTTTATACCCACCTTCTTCGTTTAATTGACCCGTTTCGTAAAAATAACTATACGGACCATCTAATACCCCATCAACATAGGTATACTTAGCCAATACATTGCCATAAGGATAATAATGAATACGCTCACCATCTAACTTTCCGTTTTTATAATTCATGCGTTGCATTACCTTGCCTTCTTTAGAAAACACCAAACTTTCGCCAATGCGCATGCCATTGTCGTAGGTCTCTATCATAAACAAGTATTCTCCTTCGCCATAAAATTTCCACAAGCCATCGCGTTTTTGACCTTTGTATTGTCCTTCTGCCAACAAATCGCCCGTTCCAGCATAGCAAACAACGGTAGAGTTACCTGTTTCGTCAAAAGTTTGCACCCCACTTAACTGACCATTTTCGTGGTAACGACGCAACTCTCCCACGGGTTTTCCATCCTTAAAATCGCCCTCGTAACGCAATTTACCATTGGGGTATTTAGCTACCTTATGTTCTACTTGCGCCAAGGCAGAAATCGCCAACACACAAGCCGCAAAAAATACTACAATCTTTTTCATTTTACTTTTACTAATTTGTTAAACGATGATGGAATAGGCCATTCAAAATGCATTACTTGACCCGTTTCTGGATGTTTAAACGACAGCAAACCAGCATGCAAACATACACGCTTAATAGGGCTTGCTGGACCACCATACTTTTTGTCGCCCACAATAGGGCAACCTACACTTTGCAAATGAACCCTGATTTGATTTTTTCTACCTGTTTTAAGCCACAACTGCACCATCGAATAAGGCCCTTTAGTGCCCATTACACTGTATTTGGTTTCGGCATACTGGCCCCCATTATCGGTAGCACTAGCATGCATTCTTAATTGTTTATCTTCCCAAAGATAAGCCTTTATAACACCTTCTTGTTGGGGCATTTGACCTTTAACTACAGCCGTATAACTGCGTTCTAGCATTAACTTTTCCCAGTTATTTTGCAGTTTTTCTTGCACTTCTTTGCTTTTGGCAAACACCAATAAGCCAGACGTTTCGCGGTCTAATCGATGTACCACAAAAATACGTCTATCTTGTCCAAACGATTTCATGTATTGATTAAGAACATGGTAAACGGTTTGCAATTTTTCGCGGTCGGTTCCCACAGTTAAAAAACCTTCGTGCTTATAAACCACCATAATCGACTCATCCTCAAACACCACCTTTAACTGCGAGTGTTCTAATTTTTGGTTACGACGCATGGTTTTAGACGAACGGATATCCACCCTATCGCCTGCTTTTAAAGGATAATCGTGACGGGTAAGCATTACCTCGCCATTTAGCCACAATTGGCGATGCGATATCAACGATTTTAGTTGCGTACGGCTGTAATCTTTAAGGCGTTCGGTTAAAAACTCCATAAGTGGAGCATCTTTTAATACACGAACAGAGAATTGTTTAACGGTATCGGACATAATGGTTGGTGAGTTGATGTTTTTTCGTTTAGGCGTTGAGTCGTTGAGGCGATTCAAATGCGAGTGCCGTTAGCGGAGGTCGGAAATAGATTTATATGTGCAAAAACGTTAAGCAAAATGTGTTGTTTGAGCAAAGCGAGTTCACATTTTGTAGTTTTTGTATGTGTAAATTATTCCATGTTTTTTCTCGTGACTCGGCATAGTCAAGTAAACTTGCCTCTGCTCTCGCTACTTGAAAAAATCCGACCGGGAGCGTTTGCCGAGCATTGAATCGCCGAAACATAAATCGTTTAGTCGAATTAACGATTAGTCAACGAGCAACAAGCGACGTACAAAGATACGGGTTTGAAAGAAAAAAACGTAAGATAAATTGTTTTTTTTGAAGTTTTTATTAAATTTGCGAAAACATGTTTATATGAAAAGAATCTGTACCCTAATTGTGCTTACCATCCTAACAGGCATGGTTTATGCAGCTAACGACACCATAATTGTTAATAATAAACGCTACGTAGTGGTGGACGAAGTTCCCATTCAAGATCAAAACGTACAAGAACAAAAAGTTCAAGAGCAAAAAACTACCACGCCAAAACCAAAATCTAAATTTTGGACCCTAGACAAGCTTACCTATGGCGGTGGTTTTGGTTTTAACCTAAACAGTTACGAGTTTTACGTTATGATCATGCCCGAGGTAGGTTATCAGCTTTTTGAACCTTGGCAAATTAGCGTTGCTCCTAAATATTCGTACAACGGCGATTACAACGGCAGCTATTCAAATCACACCGTAGGTGTACGCATTGGCACCCGTGTTGACTTTATTCGTCTAAAACGCCAAACATCGTACAAAACCAATATTTTCTTTGGCTTGGCTTACCAATACGAATACGAATGGGGCGATCATTATCCACGCGAAACCAACTATTTTGATGCTGGCATTGGTATTAGACAAGCCGTTGGATCGCGCAGCAGTCTTTACGTAATGGTAGCATGGCACTTGTACGACAGTTACAGCAACGCATGGTTTAACAGTGCCATTCCTACCGTATCAGTAGGTTTTGAAATTTAATATTAACCACAAAAAACAACATACCATGAACGCAAAAACCATTTTAGCATTTTTAGGCGGAGCCGCCGTAGGTGCAGCCGTTGCCCTTTTAGTAGCCCCCACTAGCGGCAAAGAATTGCGCGCTAACATTGCCCTAAAAGGAGAAGAATTAAAAAAACAAATCGAACTAAAACTAAAAGAAAAAGGCATTAGCCGCGAAAATTGGGATGCTCTTATCGGAAAAGTAGCCGACAGACTAGACGAATACGCTAGCAACAACGAAATTGAATTGGCCGTTCAAGAAGCCATTGACGAAGAAGATATTTTATAATGATAAAAGAATCGTACCAACAACTGTGGCAAGATGGCAAAAAATACCTAGAACTTAGGTACGATTTGTTGCGCGTTGAGTTATTAGAAAAACTATCGCTCATCAGTGCCCTTATATTATCGGTTATAGTAGGCTTACTACTAGGCATCATTGCTTTTACCTATGCATCTGTACTGCTGCTTCTTTGGCTAGAAACCCTATTTGGCAGCATGCTACCTGGTTTATGCATTGTAATAGGCATATACCTACTACTTATTATCTGTGTATTCATCTTTAAAAAACAATGGTTTATCAACCCATTGGTACGCCAATTTAGTAAGATATTATACGCAGAAAAACAACCAGAGAAGGAGGCCTAAACCATGAAACAATCGCCACAATTTGCCAATTTGGATGCTATCATCCAAGAAAAAGCGCGTTTAAAAAAGGCCATCGCAGGGCAAGAAACCAAGTTGCTGCGTAATTTTGAGCAAGCCAAGCAAAACACCAAAGTTATGCTATCGCCTGCGCGCATAGTAAAGAACCTACTAACACAGTTCTTTACTTGGAAATCCATAAAGAGCAATCCGCTTGCAACTTTTAAAATTGGGTACAAAATAATAGGTTTTTTGATTAAAAAATTACGTTCATAAGCGCAATAATTCACCATTTGCAAACGTTTTTTATTAAAATTATGCAAGTTTTTGCATATTTTTTCTATCTTTGTGCGAAGCATACCAATATGCTTCGCATTTTTATATCATTCACATAGCTCAAAAAACTAAGTCAAAGACCCTATTAATACTATGAAACGCAAACTCTTTACGCTTCTTCTGACCCTATTTGCCACCAGTGCAGCATGGGCTCAACCCTACATTCAATCGGTAGAAACTACCAACGATTACTGCAAAAATGGCACCATCACCATCAACGTTATAAACGGTACAGAACCATACGAATATTCGTTAGATGGTTTTACCACTGTCCAAACATCGCCCATATTTACCAATATGGCTAATGGTGCATATACAGTTTATGTACGCGATGCCAACGGCGAAACCGATCAAACCACAGCCAACAGCGTTGTGATTAAAAACGAAGTATTGGAATTACTACAAAGTAACCCCATTACCACCCCTGCTAGCTGCTTTGATAAAAACGATGGCACGGCAACCTTAAAAGTGCGTGGTGGCCAGCCCTACTCGGTCGATGCTCCCTATAGTGTAATTCTTACCCGTAACAACACCACCTTTGTAACCGACAAAATTGCATACACAGACGAAGGCGGCATTGCCACCGTTATAGAGTTACAAAACTTACCCCAAGGCACCTATGTAGGCACCATTCGCGACAAAGGCGGTTGTAGCATTGGTTTTAATTTTAACATTACTGCTCCCGATGCGCTTTATGCCGAGGTTACCAGCAAACAAAACCTAAGTTGCAAAGGCAATAGCAGTGGTATTATTCAATGCACGGTAGTTGGGGGCACTGCTCCTTATAGCATAGCAGCCTACACCGACGCCACCGACGAGAGCAGCCTAGAATCATCGGTTAGTTCGGTTACAGGAACAGCCGTTGCCTTATCTAATCTAAATGCAAAAAAATACTTTATTAAAATAGAAGATGCTAACGGTTGTTTTGTTTGGTTAGAAGAAGAATTAACCGAGCCAACCGACGAATTAGCCTACCAACCCTACGCCAATAGCATTAATTGTAGCGGACAAACCACCGGTAAAGTATTTGGCAATGCCACCGGAGGCACCATGCCCTATACCTACCAATTAGACGGAGTTGACGTAGTTTACAACAGCACCAATAATACTGGTTTGTTTGAGAACCTAGCCAAAGGCATCTACAGCGCCAAAGTAACCGATGCCAACGGCTGTATTTTTATGCCTGACGAATTGCTTACCATTGCAGAATCGGAAACATTAACCGTTGATCCACTAGAAAAATTACCTGCAGCTACGGTAGTTTGTAAAGAGTTAAAAACAGCTTCTGTTACCTTTACCATAGCAGGACGCAAACAAGTAGTTGCTCCATCAGATACGGCACGTTACTACAGTGTACGATTATTTGACATTACCAACCAACAAGAAATTATTGCCCCCAACTTAAAGTTCAGCAATAAATTCCACCCTGTTTTAACCAAAAACCGCGTAGAGAAAGAGCCCGTACTTGATAGCGAAGGCAACCCCACTTTTGATGCTGAAGGCAACCCTATTACCAAAAATGTTACCTATAAAGATACCCTTTGGACAGAAGGTTGTTACGAACCAACAAAAGCGCAAGAGGTATTTGAAATAAGTGGCATCGACTACACCGAAGACATGAAAGGGTTTGACTGTGACGACAAAATTACCATTTCTGGCTTAGGAGCAGGTGCCTACAGCGTTCGTTTTTACCAAGGTGAATGCCAATTTGGCGAAACCATGACCTTTACCGTAGAAGTTACTGGCAGTTTACCTATCGTACAAATTAACGATGTAGCTAATTTCTGCGATGGTTCTACCTACACCATCAAACCAACCATTCAAGCCACTCCTGGTACCAATAAATATTCCTGGACATTAGGCGATGTTGAAATTGGCACCAAAAAAGACTTAGAACACACCTTTACCCATCAAGAAAACGGACGTTTACTACAACTTACCGCTAGTAACCAATGCGGCACTAGTAAATCGAATGCCGTTAAGGTAACCGTACGCAATCGTCCATCGGCCATTATTGATACCGATAAAGATTTCTTATGCCAAAACCAATCGGCCAACCTAAGCATTACCTTTAAAGGCACAGCACCATTTACCTATCAGTTGCCCGATGGCGAAATAGTTAGCACCATGGAGGCTGCTATTGTGCAACAAATTACCCCAAGCGAAGATACCGACTATAGTTTGCTTGCTTTAGAAGATGCCTACTGTCAAGCCAACATAGACACCGATGTTACCAATGCGCACATCACCGTCTATCCAGAACCCGATTACGGCATGGTAATAGATGTGCCCGAACCCATGGTAGGCGGACGCTACGTTACCATTACCGGCACCGAAGGTTTTGTAGCCTACTACGCACAACTTAACGGGCAACCATTAACCGCTATCGAAAAATCGAACGTATTTAAAACCAACCAATTTGCCTACGGCGACTCTAACAACAACATCACCATGCAATTGGTAGACAAAAACGGATGTATGTGGGAAACCTCAGAATCGCGTTCTATTAGTTCTACCCTATTCCCCACCATCTTTACCCCCAATGGCGATGGCGTAAACGACGTGCTATTGGCTGGATACAACATTACCGTATTTGACCGCCAAGGCAATGTAATGTTCCAAGGAAACACGGGTTGGGACGGCAATGTAAACGGCAAACCCGCCAACCAAGGCGTTTACCTATACACCATCGACATGCAAGATGCCGACGGCACATCGTTTGTACTAAAATTGACTGTAACCTTAGAAAGATAATCATCGTACCATGAAAAGAAATACCACCATAGCATGGAGCGTTTTATTTGGCTTGTGTTGTTCTATAGCAACTTGGGCCGGAAACGTAGCCGGAGATACCCAATTCTTTAAGCACAACTACACGGGTGCCATTAAAGAATACCAACAATCGATAGGCAAAAAAGACAGTGCTCAAAACTGCAGTGAAAAAGCAGCCTACGCCAAATTTAAAATTGGCGAATGCTACTCGTACCAAAACCAACCAGACGAGGCAGTTCAGTTTATTAACGATGCTATTATTGGAGGCTACCAAGAAGCAGAAGCCTATTTGGTTTATGGCAAGAACCTACAAAAATTAGGCAAATACAAACTAGCCAAAGCGGCTTTTGAAGAGTTTGAGCGTTTATGCCCCACCGACCCTCGCAGCAAGAACCTTAAACTTTCTTGCGATTTTGCTTTGCGTCACGATGCCCAAAACCCCATAGCCCCCGAAAAACGTTTGGATGGTATTAGCACCAGCAACATGGAATACGGCATTGGTTACTACAAAACGGGCATTATTTATGCTTCTACCTATAGCGATAAAAAGGGCATTAAATCAACCATGTATTATAGCGATGCCAACGACAATTACCAAACTGCCAAAACCATCGACAACATGGTAAAAATGCGCAAACCCAATATGGGAACCTTTGCCATCGATACCTTAAACAACATTTTATACTATTCGCGCTGCGTTAACAACGAAACCAACGATTGCTACATTTATTACTCGGAATTCCGTGGCAATAAATGGAAAAACAAGGGCATGCTTAACATTGGCGACCGCTATACCGACGCTGCACATCCAGCCCTATCGGCCGATGGAAAACGCCTTTACTTTACCTCAAATCGCAAAGGTGGTATGGGAGGAAGCGATATTTGGTACATCCAAAAGAAACAAAACGGCAAATGGGATTTAGCCAACCCCATCAATGCAGGTGCGGTAGTTAACACCGCTGGCAACGAAGCCTTCCCTTATGTGGTAGAAAATACCCTGGTATTTGCATCAGATGGTCATGTAGGTTTTGGTGGTTACGACCTATACAGTGCCCAAATTAACGGGGCTTCTATATCGGACGTACGCAACCTATACCGCCCCATTAACTCGTCGTACGATGACATAAACTTAATTGTATCGAAAGTAAAAGACGAGGCCTTTTTGGTAAGTAGCCGCAACGTAGAAACCAACGACGACATCTACAACTTTAAAGGTGTATTTAGCAGCATGATGGTATCTGGCTATGTGTACGATAAAAAAACGCAAGAACCCCTATCCGAAGCACAAATCATCATCAACGGCATGGGACACTCGCAAACCGTACAAACCGACGAGAATGGTTACTACTATGCCTTTGTAGAAGCAGGCGATTTCTACAAATTATTGGCTAGTTCTAAGGGATACCTTTCGGATATTGCCATGATTAAAACCGAAAAAACCATTATTGGAAGCTTCCCAGCCGAACAAGATTTTTACCTATCGCAAGCTGCCATGTCTATTAGTGGTAGGGTGTACGATATGGAAACCAACGAACCTTTTATTAACGAAGATGTGATGCTGCTAGCTGATGGCGAGGTAATTCAACAAACCAAAACCGATATTACTGGCCGCTACACCTTTACCGATTTAGAAAATGGCAAAGAATACCAAGTTAAAGTAAACAAACCCAACTTTTTATCGATTAGTAGCAAACCCTTTGTGTACAACGACCAAAGTGCAGGCAACGCCCAATTTGACTTGGCATCTATTGCATCGGACGTAGCAGGTGGCAGCATGGGCAATGGTAGCAACAACGGTAGCAATGGCAACCAAGCAAACGGGGCTACTAACGGCACCAATGGTCGTCGCGAAGTGCAATTGCACGATATTTACTATAATTTTGATAGTGCTAAACTATCATCGTCGTCAAAAGCATCGCTAGACCGCATTGTAATGCTACTAGAATCTAACCCCACCCTAAAACTAGAATTTGGTTCGCACACCGACTCGCGCGGTACCGACGAATACAACGACGAACTATCTTGGCAACGTGCTAAATCGGTAGTCGACTACTTGGTACAAGCAGGCATTGCCAAAGACAGACTTACTTGGAGAGGATATGGCAAACGCTATCCTATTATAAAAAATGCTGTAACCGAAGGTGAACACCGCCTAAACAGACGCACCACCTTTATTATTACAGACAAATAACCTTAAACACCAACCATTATGAAAATGATAAAGAAAATAGGTTTGTTATTCGCTCTTTTGCCCCTATTGGCAAATGCACAATCCGACCCAAAAATAAGTCAGCAACTGCTTACGCAAACCCACTATAACCCTGCCGTAACAGGGTCTACCTGGATGGGTAACATTACCCTATTGGGCCGCCACCAGTTTATGGGATTTGAAGGAGCGCCCACTACGGGCTTGCTTAACTTTGATGTGCTAGCCCCCTCTATTAACTCTGGTTTTGGGTTATCGGTTATGTACGATAAATATGGTCCGATTAACTCGTACAATGCCATGATAAACTATGCCTACCACATTGGCATGGGAGAGCATCACACCCTATCGTTGGGCATAGGTGCAGGGGTACAGATGCGTCAATACGATGCTTCTGGCAACATTTACGAAAACATCCAAGACCCATTAGAATATTACGACCAAGACACCCACCTAGCACCCGATGTAAACTTTGGTATTCAATATTCGTACAAAAATTGGGTAATTGGCGCTTCTATTACCCACTTGCAACGCTACTTTATGAAAGATGACTTGCGTTTTCCTAACGTAAATTACTATGCATACACCCGCTATCGCTTTGAATTGGGCAGATACTGGAACATTACCCCTGGCATTGCGGTTCATTACGACAACGTAACGGTAAACGAAGAAATCAACCTACTAGTAGAGTATACCAAAGCCATTTGGTTTGGTGCATCGTACCGCATGAGCAACGAGTTAAAACCCCAATCGGTAGTTCCCATGATAGGATTTAACATTACCGATTACGTAAAACTAGGTTATGCCTACGAATATGCCCTTACCAACTTGAACCAATACAGCAGTGGCACACACGAATTGATGTTAACCTTCCGCTTTAAAACCAGAAGCAAAACATACAAAACACCTCGCTTTGCGGAATGGTAACCATTCGCGTTTGTGTTCATTAAATTAGAAAAAAAGGAAGGAGGTAATTCATTAGAATTTCTCCTTTCTCCTTTATCAACTATCATTTTTTACGACATGTCTAAAGAGCAAGTATTACGGAAAGAGAAGGAGATGATGGACCAAGCGTTTGAACGTATGCTTAAGGACTACATGGCATCTCCACATGGTAAAAAAGAAGACATTATCCGTAAGGCATACCAATTTGCCTACCAAGCGCACAATGGAATTCGCAGAAAGTCTGGCGAACCCTATATTATGCACCCAATAGCCGTTGCACACATTGTATGCAAAGACATCGGTTTGGGTTCTACCTCTATATGCGCAGCCTTGCTCCACGACGTAGTAGAAGATACCGACTACACCGTAGAAGACATTAGCAACCTTTTTGGCGAAAAGGTTGCCCAAATTGTAAGCGGACTTACCAAACTTTCTGGCGGCGTGTTTGGCGAACAAGCATCGGCACAAGCCGAAAACTTTCGCAAACTAATTGTTACCATGTCTAAAGACATCCGCGTGGTACTGATTAAAATTGCCGACCGATTGCACAACATGCGTACCTTAGAGTCGCAACCCGTTAACAAACAATATAAAATTGCCGGCGAAACCGAATACATTTACGCCCCACTTGCCCACCGATTAGGCCTTTTTAGCATTAAAACCGAGTTAGAAGACCTTAGTTTTAAATACAATTACCCCGAAAAATACGAATTCATTGCTAGCCGATTAGCATCGGAACGCGAAAAACGCATGGACCAATACGACCGTTTTTCGTTGCCCATTATGAACCGATTGCTATCGATGGGATTTGAATTTGTGATGAAAGAACGCATCAAATCGGCCTACTCCATCTGGAACAAGATGCAAACCAAGCATGTTCCCTTTGAAGAAGTGTTTGATATTTTAGGCGCACGTATAGTATTCAAGCCCCACCCAGGTGCCGACGAACGCCAAGAATGTTGGCGCATTTACAACCTAATTACCCAAATTTATACCCCACACCCTTCGCGCACGCGCGACTGGGTAACCATTCCCAAATCGAATGGTTACGAGGCCCTACACGTTACCGTTATGGGGCCAGATGGTATGTGGATAGAGGTGCAAATACGTAGCGTTCGCATGGACGACATTGCCGAAAAAGGGTTGGCTGCACACTGGAACTATAAAAAAGATTACTCGTCTAGCGAATCAAAGATAGAAGAATGGCTAGGTACCATTAACGATTTGCTAAAGCACCCCGACTCGGATGCCATGCACTTTTTGGATACCTTTAAACTAACCCTATACGATACCGAAATATTTGTATTTACCCCCAAAGGCGACATGAAAACCTTGCCTGCGGGTGCAACCGCCTTAGACTTTGCCTTTGAAATACACACAGACATAGGAAGCCACTGTATTGGCGCCAAAGTAAACAACAAATTGGTTCCCCTTAACTACGAACTACAAAGTGGCGACCAAATAGAGATTTTAACCGCCAAACAGCAAACCCCTCAACCCGAGTGGATTCATTACGTTACCACGGTGCGCGCCAAACGCGAGTTGAGCAACCTTTCTAAGCAAGCAAACAAGGCATTTAGAGAAAAAGGCGAAGCCATTTTGGACGAAATTTTTGCCTCGTTGGGCATGCACCAATCGGTTCAAGGAGGCATTGTAGGAACGGTTTTAAACACCATCCTACTGCATTTTTCGTATAAAACGCTAGACGAACTACTTATTGCTTTGGGCAAAAACGAGGTAACCAGTGCACAAATGTATGCGCTGGCCGAAAGCAATGGTCGCATTATAAAAGACCACGAAATTTACCAAAAACTAACCCAAGCCAACCCTAACGCCACCAATACAGCCCCCATCAATAGCAAGTTATGTACCTGTTCTTGTTGTAATGCCTTACCTGGCGACGAAGTGATTGGGTTTAAAAACCCCGATGGTACCGTATCGGTTCACTTGCGCAACTGTCCCGAAGCCTTGCGATTAAAATCGCAACAAGGGCCTAAAATTGTAGCGGTACAACTCACTCCCGACCCACTTGTAAACTACAATACCTTTATAGAAGTAAAAGGCATTGACCGTAAACGCATGTTGCTTGACATCATCGAAGTAATATCGAACGAATTTGACAACAACATCAACGAACTAAAAGTATCGGCCATTGGCGGTATTTTTAGGGCAATTATCAATGTAGCGGTAAACGATGCCGAGGAGGCCAGAAATATCTGCGAAAAATTACAACTAATTGACGGCATCGAGATGGTCAATAGGGTAAACCAAGAATGAGAAAACTATTAATTTTATTACTAATGAGTACCTGCACAACTGCCGTTGTAGGGCACACCAACGTGTTCTTACAACCCTACAATACCCCTTTTGAAAGCGTCCCTTTTGAACAAATACGCCTAGAAGATTACAGCGAGGCGTTAGACAAGGGATTGGAGCAACAAAAAGCATACATAGAAACCCTTACCAACAACCCCGAAGCCCCTACTTTTGCCAACACCATAGAGGCACTAGAAGAGGGAACAGACATACTAGACCGGGTTACATCGGTGCTATTTAACCTAACCGAGGCGGCTACTAGCGACGAGTTGGACGAATTGGCCAACCACTACTCGCCCATTCTAACCCAAGCCGCTAACGAAATTTTTCAGAACGAAGCCCTTTTTGCCCGCGTAAAAACGGTGTACCAACAAGAAAAAGACCAATTAACAGGCTACCAAGCCAAATTGCTAGAAGATACCTACCAATCGTTTGTACGTTCGGGGGCCAACTTAAATGCTACCGACAAGGCTACTTTTGCTAACCTATCTAGCCAATTAAGCACCCAAACCTTACAATTTGGCAACAACGTGCTAAAAGAAACCAATGCTTTTACTTTGCACCTAACCCAAGAGGCCGATGTAGCAGGATTACCCCCTACTGCCTTAGAAGCTGCCAAACAAAAAGCTACCGACAAAGGGCTAGAAGGATGGATAATTGATTTAAGTATGCCCAGCTACTTGCCCTTTATGCAATATGCCCACAACCGAGAGTTGCGCCATCAGCTGTACATGGCATACAACCAAAAAGGCAATAAAGGGGGCGAAAACGACAACAACCAGTTGGTAAAAGACATTGTGAACAACCGCCTTGCCTTGGCCAATTTGATGCAAGAGCCTACCTACGGTAGTTACCGCCTAAAACGTACCATGGCGCAACAGTGCGAAGCCGTATATGGGTTACTAGACCAACTTTTGGCGGTTTACTACCCAGTTGCTTTACAAGAAAAAGAGCAAATAACCGCCTATGCCAAACGCATCAGTGGCGACGATAATTTTGAGTTAAAACCTTGGGATTGGGCGTATTACACCGAAAAATACAAAGAAGAAACCTACCATTTTAGCAGCGAAGAGTTGCGCCCCTACTTTGAACTAAACAACGTTATAAACGGGGTGTATTGGTTGGCAGGGCAACTATATGGCTTGCAATTTATAGAAAACGATGCCTTGCAAAAATACCACCCCGACGTAAAAGTATACGAAGTGTACGATGCTGACAAACGCTACATGGGCTTGCTTTATACCGACTTTTTTCCACGCAACAACAAACGCGGCGGCGCTTGGATGACCGAATTTAGGGGACAATGGAAAAAAGACGGCAAGGATACACGTCCACTCATTTCGATAGTGATGAACTTTACGCCTCCTACTGCCGAAAGCCCATCGTTATTGACTTTTGACGAGGTACAAACCTTTTTGCACGAATTTGGTCATGCCTTACACGGCTTACTTTCGGACGTAACGTACGCCAGCCAAAGTGGCACCAATGTGTACCGCGATTTTGTAGAACTACCCTCGCAACTGATGGAAAACTTTGCCGACGAAACCCACTTTTTGCAAAAAGTAGCGTTGCATTACCAAACGGGCCAGGTTATTCCCGATAGTTTGGTGCAAAAACTAAAAGATTCGCGCACCTATTTGGCGGCATATGCTTGTATTAGACAGCTTAGCTTTGGTTACCTAGATATGGCATGGCATACCCTAAAAGAACCGTTTGACGGCAATGTAGAGCAGTTTGAGCGTACGGCATGCCAAAAAACGGCGTTTTTTGGGCCCACTGCTGGGGCGTGCATGAGTACGCAGTTTAACCACCTGTTTGCTGGCGGGTATGCGGCTGGCTATTATGGCTACAAGTGGGCCGAGGTGCTCGATGCCGACGCCTTTGCTGTGTTTAGCGCCCACGGAGGCATTAGCGCCCAAATAGGCAAACGCTTTAGAGATTGTGTGTTAAGCAAAGGCGGCACCGAGCACCCCGCACGCCTGTACGCTGCGTTTAAGGGCAGTGAACCCACCATTGATGCCCTTTTAAAGCGCGATGGAATCAAGTAGCACGTTGTGCTGACTAATCGGTGAATCGACTAATCGGTGAATCGATGAATCGTGGAATCGTGGAATCGTGGAATCGATGTTTAGTCGTTTAGGCGATTTAACGATTTAACGATTAAACATTCGGGCAAAGCCCGAATACGAGCGACAAGCGACGAACGACAGTTATTTGTAATACTTTTGTAATATAAAACCTCTTTTGTTGATAAATTAACAGCAAAAGGGGCTTTTTATTTTAATTATTTTCAAACGTTTGAAATATAGTTAACTGCATAATCATGAATAAAAAACCAATATTTATTCACAAATTTTAAAAGATACCCTTGCCCTATCAAATAAAAATACTAACTTTGCGATTGTGCGCTTAAAAGCACACCTTATTAATATAGAGAAAATAAATTAATATAATTATTCACTTAACCTTCACTTATGAAATTACAAGTTAGTAATGTCAATTATCCTAATTGGCGCCCTGTAACGGTAAAATTCCAAGTTCCTGAAGAATTTGCCAAATTACAAGAACTTTCTAAAAACCTTTGGTGGGTATGGAACTACGAAGCTACCGACCTATTCGAAGAAATGAATCCCGAATTGTGGATTAAAGTTGGCGGTAACCCAGTTTTGTTGCTACAAAAACTAAAAACCGACGACTACAAAGCTTTGGCTAAAAACAAAGCGTTCATGAAACGTATGAACGATGTTTATGCTAAATTCAAAGCTTACATGAACGTTAAACCTAACAAAAAAGTTCCTTCAGTTGCTTACTTCAGCATGGAATACGGTTTAACAGAGGTATTGAAAATTTACTCTGGTGGTTTGGGTGTATTGGCTGGTGACTACCTAAAAGAAGCTTCTGACTGCAACGTAGACATGATTGCTATCGGTTTCTTGTATCGCTACGGTTACTTTACCCAAAAACTATCTATGAACGGCGAACAAATCGCTGAATACGAAGCACAAGCTTTCGAAAACCTTCCTATCGAACAAATCCTAGACGAAAACGGTAACGCAGTAACCATTAGCTTGCCTTATCCTGGTCGCAACATTTTCTGCAACCTATGGCGTGTTAACGTAGGTCGTATCTCTTTGATCTTGTTAGATTCTGACACCGAATTGAACAACGAAGCAGACCGCGCTCTTACCTCTCAACTATATGGTGGCGACAACGAACACCGTCTAAAACAAGAAATTATGTTGGGTATTGGTGGTATCGCTGCTTTGAAAAAATTGGGCGTAGAAAAAGAAATCTACCACTGCAACGAAGGTCACGCTGCATTCTTGAACGTTCAACGTTTAATTGACTACTTACGTCAAGGTTTATCGTTCAACGAAGCAATGGAACTTGTACGTGTTTCTGGTTTGTTTACCACTCACACCCCAGTTCCTGCTGGTCACGACAAATTTGACGAAGGTTT
>JAFOFC010000059.1 GCA_017387515.1 Paludibacteraceae bacterium | reverse complement strand
GACCAGTTGCTACAGTACCACGACCGGTAATAGAGAATACGTCTTCGATAGGCATCAAGAATGGTTTGTCGATTGCACGAGGAGGAAGTTCGATCCAGTTGTCAACAGCATCCATCAATTCCATTACTTTGTCTTCCCATTCAGGTAGACCGTTCAATGCACCTAGTGCAGAACCTTGGATGATAGGAGTGTTGTCGCCGTCGAATTCATAGAATGAAAGCAATTCACGCATTTCCATTTCTACCAATTCCAACATTTCAGCGTCGTCAACCATGTCGCATTTGTTCATAAATACAACTAGACGAGGAACGTTTACTTGGCGAGCCAAAAGGATGTGTTCGCGAGTTTGAGGCATAGGACCATCAGTAGCAGCTACTACGATGATAGCACCGTCCATTTGAGCAGCACCAGTTACCATGTTTTTAACGTAGTCGGCGTGTCCGGGGCAGTCTACGTGTGCATAGTGACGGTTAGCTGTTTGATATTCAACGTGAGAAGTGTTGATTGTGATACCACGTTCTTTTTCTTCTGGAGCGTTGTCGATTTGATCAAAAGATCTCATTTCAGAAAGACCTTTTTTGCCCAACACGGTAGTGATAGCAGCGGTCAAGGTAGTTTTACCGTGGTCAACGTGACCAATAGTACCGATGTTTACGTGTGGCTTCGAGCGGTCAAATTTTTCTTTAGCCATAATTGTACGTTTTTAAATGAATTATCTGATTTAGTAAAATGCAAAAAAAAGAGCCAATGACGGGACTTGAACCCGTGACCTCATCCTTACCAAGGATGCGCTCTACCAGCTGAGCTATAACAGCGACAAAATTAGAGCGGGAAACGGGGCTCAAACCCGCGACCCTCAGCTTGGAAGGCTAATGCTCTATCAACTGAGCTATTCCCGCAATTTAGATAGCATTGCCATCTGTAAGTCAAAATTTGTGGGCAGTGATGGATTCGAACCACCGAAGTCGAAAGACAGCTGAGTTACAGTCAGCCCCATTTGGCCACTCTGGTAACTGCCCATTTTGTTGTTTTTGTTTGTGTTGGCCTATTTTTGAGCCTCTTGTCGGATTCGAACCAACGACCCCGAGATTACAAATCACGTGCTCTGGCCAACTGAGCTAAAGAGGCGTTTTATAAGCCGTTTCAAATAGGTTCATCTGAAACGGCTTGCAAATGTAGTGACTTTTTTTAGATTACCAAAACTTTTTGCTAAAAAAGTGCTTTTTTTATTGTTTTTTCTCTTTAATCTTGATTAATTGCTTTTGTAATGCTTCTGCGCATTCGTCTGTAGACTGTTCAAAGGTGTCTGATATCTTAGAGGCGAAGATGTCTACTTGTGGAGCAATAATTTTAATTCCTACCTCTTTATTTTCGGATGTTTCGGGTTTAACTACCTTAAGTGTAACCTCTGCTAACTCGATTCCTTCGTAGAACCTGTCTAGTTTGTTTAAGCGTTTGGTGATAAATTCGTGCAATCTTTCTGAAGCGTCGAATTTAATGGCTTGAATCTTTACTTCCATAACATTCCTTTTTTAATGGTTAGACTTATTATTTTCTCGGATGAGCTTTTTTGTAATTTTCTTTTAGTTGCTCAAACGAGGTGTGTGTGTATACTTGGGTGGCCGATAAATTAGCGTGTCCTAATAATTCTTTTACGGCATTGATATCGGCGCCGTTGTTTAAAAGGCTACTGGCAAAGCTGTGTCGCATTACGTGTGGACTTCGTTTGTTTTGTGTGGAAACCTGCCCCATGCTCTCTTTTACTATTCTATATATGTAATTAGGATAGGCTTGTTCGCCTTTGTCGGTTACTATAAAATAGTAGGTACTGCCTATTTGTTGTTCTTTTAAATATAGGTAGTGCTTTATTTTGCTTTTTAATGCTTCGCTAATAGGAATGATTCTTTCTTTGTTTCCCTTACCTGTTACTCGCAAAGTTAAAGAAAAAAAATTAAAATCGCTATTTTTTATGCTTAATAATTCAGCTCTTCTAATGCCTGTTTGGTATAAAATTTCAAGTACGATGTTTTTTCTAGCTTCGTCAAAACTATCAATGGCTGTAAAATCTTCTCCAATGGCAGCGTCAATTTCGTTTTCTCTAAAAAAAACAGGAAGTTTTTGTGGCTTTTTTAGCGATGTAATGCTATCTGCTGGGTTTTTGCTTATCTTCTTTTCTTTTAATAGGTATTTATAAAAGGATTTTAAGGCAGATAGTTTTCTGTTGATGCTGGTGGCAGATTGTTTTTCTTGTCTTAGTGCCATCATCCAATCGCGTATGTGTGTGGCGTTGGCTTTTGGTAGTGAAAGGGTGTAGTTGTGATTTAGGAAGTCTTGGAATTGAGAGATGTCGTTCTGATACGACAAAACAGTATAGGATGAATAATTCTTCCTATACTGTATATATTGTAAAAACGAATCAATCATAATTCTTGCCCTGCTACTTGTTTAGCAAATATAGCAAGAATTTCTGATTTTGCAAATAATTAATCTTCGTTTTGGTGCAATTGTTGTACGTAGATTGCGTGGTTTTTGCGTTCGCGTTTTACTTCTGATGGTTTGTTGAACGCTTGACGTTTTCTTAATTCTTTAACAACGCCAGTTTTTTCAAATTTTCTTTTGAATTTTTTCAAGGCTCTTTCAATGTTTTCGCCTTCTTTTACAGGAACTACAATCATTTTGGTATATAATTTTAAATTTTTAGTCTAAATCGGACGGCAAAATTACAGCAATCCTTTTTGATTAACAAATTTTTCTATCTTTTTTTTGAAAAAAAATACATTAAACCTATCTTTGTAGGTCTAAAAAGAGTGTATGTCCCTAATAAAATGTAGATTAGAAGCGCTTAGAAAGTGGATGAATACCGTTAACGTGCAAGCGTGTATTATTCCGCAGACCGATCCTCATTTAAGTGAATATGTAGATGAGTACGATAAGGTACGTGCATTTTTTTCTGGTTTTACGGGGTCGGCAGGTACGCTGGTCGTTACATTAGATGCTGCTGGTTTGTGGACAGATTCTCGTTATTATTTGCAAGCAGAGCAACAGTTGTGCGCTACAGAAATAGCGTTATTCAAAGACGGACAGCTTAATGTGCCTGCCTATGTAGATTGGTTAGTAGATAAGGTGGGGAATATGCCCGTGGCTGTAAATGCCTACTTGTTTTCGCACAAGGTTTTTAGCGACTATGCTAAAAAGTTAACCCTAGTGCATGCGCCGCAGTTTGAATCAATATGGCTAGAACGTCCAACTTTGTCTAATAAGCCGTGTTGTATTTTTAACGGATATGGTCTTTCTGCCGCGCAAAAAATTGCCCTATTGCGTGCAGAAATGCGCAATAAGGAGGTAGACGCTTGTTTTTTCTCTTCGCTTGATAATATCGCGTGGTTATTAAATGTAAGAGGCAATGATGTGGCTTATGTGCCCGTGGTTCGCTCTTATTTGTGGGTGGATCAACAACGTATTATATGGTGGGTGGATGCTCAAAAAGTGCAAGATACTACTATGGTGGCGTATTTGCAGACGTTGTCGGTAGTTGTATTGCCTTATTCCGAAATTGAGAATGGTTTGCTCGCAAACAATAAACAGCAGCGTGTTTGGGTGGATGCTGCGCAGCTTAGCGAACGATTGTATCAGCTATTGTCAAATTCTTATGATTTACACGACGAGATAGAGTGGTGTACGCCCCAAAAAGCCTGTAAGACATCGGCCGAAATGATAGGCATACAAGAGGCAATGGAGTATGATGCTGTGGCTTGGGTGCGCTCGCTTAAGTGGTTAGCCGAAACTTTGCAAGCTAACAAACCAGTAAGTGAACTAGACTTTCAGCAAGCTATGTTGCAGTATAAAGCGCAAACTCCCTATTATTTAGGCGAGAGTTTTGCCCCTATTGTGGCGTATGGCAAGCACGGTGCCATTGTGCATTACGAGTCTACGACACAAACCAACAAGGTTATTGAACCCCACGGATTTTTATTGGTCGATGCAGGCTCGCATTATCGCTATGGAACTACCGATGTTACTCGTGCTATTGCTTGCGGACCGCTTACAAAAGAGCAGCAAACCGTGTATACCCTAGTATTAAAAGGGATGATAGCTGTGGCTACTTGTAGGTTTACTGCGTCAACTCCGTCTAATCAGATAGATGCGCTTGCCAGAGAGGCCTTGCGTCAGCATGGCTTAGATTACGGGCATGGAACAGGGCATGGAGTAGGAATTGTGTTGAACGTGCACGAAGATGGAGCTCGCTTAAGCCCTAAGTGGGTTAAACCTTTACAAGAAGGCATGGTCTTATCGGATGAGCCTGGATGTTACTTAGCCGGGCAATTTGGGGTTCGTATAGAAAATATGTTGGCCGTAAAAGCGGATGAGGCTGGTGGCTTGTTTTTTCAAACGCTTACCCATATTCCGTTGCAATGTAGTGCTATCGATAAATCGTTACTAACCCAAAACGAACTAGTTTGGATAAATTGCTATCATAAAAAGGTGTTAGCAATGTGTAAACCCCATTTAACCGAAATTGAATTTAATTGGCTTAAAACATATGCGTATGAGTTGTAAAAATTGGTGCTTAGCTTGTTTGATGCTATTGGTGATGCCTATTATGGCAGCAAATAGTAACTATGCCATCAAGGTAAAAGCCCCCGAACTAAAAATGGATACATTATTTTTGGGGCATTATTACATGGGTAAACTGTATGTGCAAGATTCTTTGAGTCTTGACAAAAAAGGTGTTGGAGTGTTTACTGCCGATAAGAAATTGCCAGAAGGGATGTATGTTTTGTACCTAAAGAGTGGAAACTATGCCGATTTGTTAATTGGCGACGATCAAGTATTCTCTATTCAATTAGATACCGTCCAAATGGCGCAAAGTTTGCAGATAGAAGGAGCAGAACAATCGGCCGATTTTGCTGAGTATGCACGATTCTTAACGGCAAAGCAAAGCGAACTAAATAGTTTGAACTCCTTATACAAAGAGGCATCAGAAGCAGAAAAAGTAACGCTTACCCAACAGATGAATGCCTTGTCGACCCAGGTAAAGGAAAAACAGCAAAGCTTAATCCAAAAATACCCTAATGGTATGGTGGGTGTATTTTTAAGAGGATTAATGGTGCCCGAATTGCCCGCATGGACAGATTCATTAAACTGTGCTAATGTAGATTCTTGCAAGGCGATGCATCGTTATTTATTTTACAAAAATCATTACCTAGATAACCTTAATTTGTCGGATGTTCGTATCTTTAGAACACCTTATATTGCTAATACGTTAAATACGTATTTAGATAAAGTGTTGTTGCAAATAAACGATTCTATTATTCCTAGTGCCTTGCAAATGATAGAACGAAGCAGAGGAAATGACACCACCTTTCAGATTATAGCGAATCATGTGCTTAACTATTCGGTTAAGAGCAAAATTATGGGTATGGATAATTTGTTGGTAGAAGTGGGCAAGCGTTATTACCTATCGGGCCTAGCTACTTGGGCCGATTCTACCTTGTTGGCAAACCTAACTAGCGAGATCAATAAAATAGAGCGCTCGTTAGTAGGTATGGAGGCTCATAATATCCCATTGTCGGATGCGAATGGACAGTATCGATACTTGTACGATATGGGTGGTTCGCAACTAACGGTGTTGTTCTTTTATGAACCTAGTTGCGGCCATTGCCGTAAAACAACTCCCATTTTGGCCGAATTTGCCAAAAAGTACAAAGACGATCCTCGTATAAAAATAGTGGCCGTGTACATGTTAGAAGATCAAAAAGAATGGCAAGAATTTATGGAGAAACACGATATGAGTGCTCTTGTGAATGTATGGGATCCTAAGCGTGTGTCAAATTATTGGTATTGGTACGATACCTCTACCACGCCTATGATGTATGTGATGGACAAAGATCATAAAATTTTTGCAAAGAAAATAGATGTCCCCACTTTAGAGATGATTGCAAAACACGAACTAAAATAATCAACTAATCGACTAATCGACTAATCGACGAACCGATGACTCGACTAAACGACTAAACAACTAAACGACTAAACAACTAAACATACTATGGCTTTAATTAAATCGGTACGTGGCTTTGATCCACAAATTGGCGAAAATTGTTACCTAGCAGAAAATGCTACCATTGTGGGCGATGTAGTAATGGGAGAGGGTTGTAGCATTTGGTTTAATGCAGTACTAAGGGGCGATGTCAACTCCATTCGCATTGGTAACCATGTAAATATTCAAGATGGAGCAGTTTTGCATACCCTATACCAAAAATCAACCATCCAAATTGGCGATTATGTATCTGTAGGTCATAATGTTACCATACATGGTGCCACGGTTAAAGACTATGCGCTTATTGGCATGGGCGCTACGGTATTAGATGGAGCGGTGGTTGGCGAAGGGGCTATTGTGGCAGCGGGTGCTTTGGTATTATCAAATACTATTATAGAGCCCAATACCATATGGGCAGGTGTACCCGCCAAATTTGTAAAGAAAGTAGACCCAGAACAATCTAAAGAGATAAACCAACGCATTGCGCACAATTATGCCATGTATGCTAGTTGGTATAAAGAATAATTTCATTATCTTTGCCTACTTTTATAGAGATAGTTATGCCAAATACAGAGCAACAATTTGACGCAGTAATTGCCTTGTGTCGCGATATTTATGCAAAAAAGCTGACCGATTACGGTGCAGCGTGGCGCATCATGCGTCCTCAATCGGTAACCGACCAATTGTTTATTAAGGCCAATCGCATTAGAAGCATTGAAATTAAAGGTACTACCATGGTAAACGAAGGTATTAAACCCGAATTTATTGCCATTGTAAACTATGGAATTATCGGTTTGATTCAATTGGAATTAGGTTGTGCCGATACAGAAGATATTACAGCAGCGCAAGGACTTGAACTATACGATAAGTATGCAGCACAGGCTAAAGAGTTGATGATGGCAAAAAATCATGATTACGACGAGGCTTGGCGTTCTATGCGCATTAGCTCTTATACCGATTTGATTTTAATGAAACTAAACAGAACCAAACAAATTGAAGATAATAACGGAACAACCCTTATCTCGGAAGGTATCGATGCCAATTACTTTGATATGGTTAACTATGCAGTGTTTGGTTTGATTAAAATGGAATTTGAGGGAGCATGAAACCATTCTATCGCATTTTATTAGTAATAGCTCGCCTTTTATTTGGGGCTACTTTTTTGTTCTCTGGCTTTGTAAAAGCGGTAGACCCGTTGGGTACAGCATATAAGGTAACCGATTACTTTGAGGCGTTTGGAATCCCCACAGTAGATGCTTTGTCGATAGCATTAGCGTTTTTGCTGATAACCGCAGAGTTTTGCATTGGATTTTGTATTTTCTTTAATGTAAAATTAAAATGGGCTTCTATATTGGCCGCTTTATTTATGGCGGTTATGACCCCCCTTACCTTATACTTGGCCATAGAGAACCCCGTATCTGATTGTGGTTGTTTTGGCGATGCTGTGGTTTTAACCAATTGGGAAACATTCTACAAAAACGTAGCACTTTGTGTGGTGCTTGCGGTTATTTTCTGCTTGCAAAAACGTTCACATCCTTGGTTAAGTGAATGGGGTAGTTGGTTGTTTATTGGCATTGCAGTTCTTATTTCGCTAATCATCTGTACATTGGGTTATGTGCGCTTGCCATTTATCGATTTTCGTCCGTATAAAATAGGCAATAACATTACAGAAGGCATGCAAATTCCCGAGGATGCTCCTATGGACGAGTACGAGACCACTTTTATTTATGCAAAAGACGGGGTTGAAAAAGAATTTACCTTGACAGATTATCCTGCAGACGACACTACTTGGGTGTTTGTAAGTCAGAACTCAGTTTTGGTAAAAGAGGGATATGTGCCTCCTATTCACGATTTTTCTATTATGACCGCCGATGGCGATATTACCGATATTGTATTAGAAACCCCTGGTTATACCTTATTGGTGATTAGTCACAAACTAGAGAAAGTACATAGTGATGCCGTTCCTGCTGTAAAGGATATTATTGACGAGTTAAAAACTGCAGGCATACCTTGTTATTGGTTAACATCATCGTACGATGAGGTGGTAGAAGAGTTTGCCACCAAGCATCAGCTAGAGGTTACTTTTGGTGCTACAGACGATATTACGTTAAAAACCATTGTGCGAGCCAATCCTGGATTGGTATTACTAAAACAAGGAACCGTAGTGGCAAAATGGCATCACAATGCTTTACCCGATATTTCAGAAATTTATCAACTTATAAATTAAACAAAACATTATGAGAAAAAACATTGTTGCAGGTAACTGGAAAATGAACAAAACCTTGCAAGAAGGTGTAGCTTTGGCTAACGATTTAAAAGAACTATTGGCAGGTCAAACTCCTAACTGCGAAGTAATTATTGGTACTCCTTTTATCCATTTAGCTACTGTATCTGAATTGGTAAAAGACAGCGTTATCAAAGTTTCTGCCGAAAACTGCGCAGACAAAGCTGCAGGTGCTTACACTGGCGAAGTTTCTGCCGAAATGGTAGCTTCTACCGGTGCTGAATATTGCATCCTAGGTCACTCTGAACGTAGAATGTACTACGGCGAAACCTACGAAATTTTGAAAGAAAAAACCTTGTTGGCATTGGCAAACAACCTAAAACCAATTTTCTGCATTGGCGAGTTGAAAGAAGAACGCGAAGCTAACAAACAAAACGAAGTAGTAAAAGCACAACTAGAAGGTTCTGTATTTAACCTATCTGCCGAAGATTTCTCTAAAATTGTTTTGGCATACGAACCAGTATGGGCAATTGGTACAGGCTTGACAGCTACCTCAGATCAAGCAGAAGAAATTCACGCTTACATTCGTAGCTTGATTGCCGAAAAATATGGCAACGAAGTAGCAGAAAACACTACTATTCTTTATGGTGGTAGCTGCAAAGGTAGCAACGCTAAAGAATTGTTCTCTAAACCTAATGTAGACGGTGGTTTGATTGGTGGTGCTTCGTTAAAAGCAGCCGACTTTAAAGAAATTATCGACGCATTTTAATTGCTATGAAACGTTCTCTCGTTTTTGCAACGGGAAACCAACATAAATTAGAGGAAGTGCAGGGTCTGTTAGGAAAGGACTTTGCACTTTCTTGTCTAAAAGATGTTGGTATTACCCAAGATATTCCCGAAACAGCCTTTACCTTGCAAGAAAATGCTTTGCAAAAGGCCCAGTATGTGTTTCAACACTGTAAGTGTGCTTGCTTTGCAGACGATACAGGTTTAGAAATTGACGCTCTTAACGGCGAACCTGGGGTTTTCTCGGCTAGGTATGCTGGCCCCCAAAAAGATAGTGCAGCCAATATGCAATTGGTGCTAGAAAAACTAAAAGGCATAGAGCAAAGAACAGCTCGTTTTAGAACGGTAATAGCCTATATTGATGCAGATGGAAATGAATTCCTATTTGAGGGGAAAGTAGAAGGTAAAATTATCGATACTCCCATTGGAGTAAAAGGTTTTGGGTACGATCCTATTTTTGTTCCCGAAGGATTTGATGAAACATTTGCAGAGCTACCCATGGATGTTAAAAATAGCATGAGCCATAGGGGTAGAGCCATTCAAAAATTACTTGAGTTTTTAGTCAATTCATGAAAAAAATAACCCTACTTTTTGCCGCTTTCTGTATGTTATGCACCATTTATGCGCAAGCAGAAATGGGTAAATGGAATACGCATTTGGTATACAATACCACTAATAAGGTAGTGGTAACGCCCAACAAGGTGTTTGCATTGGCAGATGGTCATGTCTATTCTATGCACAAGCAAACAAAAGAAGTAGAAACCTATACCAAGGTGGATGGTTGGAGTGATAACAAGGTGGCTGACTTGTCGTATAATCAGCAGGTAACTACATTGGTATGTGCCTATACCAATGCCAATATCGATTTAATAACAGCCGACGGAACTGTCTTTAATATCCCAGATTTGATGCAAAAGAACTGGGCGGTAGACAAAACCATTTATCAAATCTACAACGAGGGTAAATTGGCTTACCTAGCCTGTGGTTTTGGGGTGTTGGTATTAGACTTAGAAAAGAAAGAAATAAAAGACACATATATTATTGGTCCAGGTGCGCAAAAAGTACCGGTTTATGGTTTTACATCCGATACGAATTATTTTTATGCGTTATCAACAGCTGTTGTATACCGTGCTCCTAAAACAGCCCCTAACTTGTTAGATTATAACGCATGGCAGCAAGATGCTATTGCCTTGCCAACAGGTGTTGTATGTCGCGAATTATACCAAGTAGAAGGCAAACTATTAACAGTTAGCAATCAAACGTTAGTTTATCAATACGACAACCCACAATGGAACCTATTTTATCAAGGCAACGAAGGTAAGGTAAGTGTTAATGTATCAGATAATCAGGTGCTTGTGAGTGATGGTGAAGCAGGTGTAATGGTATATACCCCTCAGTTGTCGCCTATAAAGACTTATCCCGTAATCTCTTTGCACGCTGCTTTAGATGCCAATAATTTGTGGTATGCTTATACCGATTACGGATTAGCGTGCCTTGATTCTTCGGGCCAAAATTTGGTTAAACGCCCCTCGTACTTGCGCTACAGCCCTATGAAAGAACTTACCTTTGAGCAAGGACGCTTGATGGTGGCGCATGGTGGTTCGTGGATTGATAGGTTTGGCTATCCTTGTATTATCTCTATTTACGAGGATGGAAATTGGACCACCCAATCGTCTGTTACTTTGCAAACCGATAAATGGATTACTCCAGTTATGGATGTTACCTCGATTGCCATGGATCCCAAAGATATCGACCATTATTATTTTACCTCCTTTGGCGAAGGACTATTTGAAGTAAAAGATGGGTTGGTTGTTCGTATGTACAATGAGTCCAATAGCAATGGATGGTTATCGTCTGCTATTGCTGGTGACGATCATTGTGTGCGATTAGATGGTGTAAAATACGACGAGAAGGGTAATCTATGGCTGCTAAACTCGTTTTCTGGCATAAATGTATTAACAGCACAAGGCGAAACCTATAAGCTTAATTACGAGCCGCTAAAAGGATGTCCTACATTACGTCATACCCTTATTACCAAAAAGCATAAGTGGTGCGTAGATGTGCGTTATAAACCCGGTATTTTTGTTTTCTCCGATAAAGGCACTTTTGGCGATATGTCCGACGACGATTATCGTTTCTTTGGTCAAGGTAATATAGTAGATAAAGATGGCAATAACCTAATGCCTACGTATGTGTACGATATAGACGAGGATGCCGATGGGGCTGTGTGGGTAGGTACCGACCTAGGACCTATTGTTTTTAATAATGTAAACAAAGTATTTAATGCCGATTATCGTTGTACCCGCATCAAAATTAATAGAGAAGATGGTTCGGGTTTGGCCGATTACCTGCTAGATGGCGTTCCCGTTTTGTCGGTAGAGGTAGATCCTGGTAATCGCAAATGGATAGGAACATCCAATGCAGGCGTTTATTTGTTATCAGAAGACGGGCAAGAAACCTTGTTGCATTTTAATAAAGACAATAGCCCCTTATCGTCTAACGAAGTATCAGAAATTGCAGTAAACGAGTTAACGGGCGAGGTATTTTTTGTAACGCCAGATGGCTTATTTTCTTATCAAAGCGATGCCACAGCTCCCGTCAAGGAAGCTACTTCAGAAACCATCTATGCTTTTCCTAACCCAGTACGTCCCGAATATGGTGGTAATATAACCATTGCAGGGTTAGAACAAGATTCAAAAGTTTGGATAACCGATGCTTCTGCGAATGTAGTTTTTGAGGGCAAGTCAAATGGCGGTTCGCTATCGTGGAATGGCCGTAATAAATCGGGTCAGATGGTAAGCGGTGGTGTTTACTTTGTGTTGGTTTCAAATGGCCTTTCGGATGCGCATCGCAGCGTGGCTACTAAAATATTGATAGTAAGATAATCGATAAAAGCATAACAAAAAAAATAGGCTAATCATTGATTAGCCTATTTTTGTATACTTATTAGCTACGTTTATTTTTCTACTAGCACTTCAACACCATTTTTCTTTAAGGTTACCTTTAATAGGTCGCCTTCTAGGCTAAATGCACTGTCAAAAGTAGTTTCGTATTGTTTGCCATTAAACATGCTAGGCAATTGAACGGTAATTTCTTTTTCTTCTGTATTTCTGTTAAATACAACAATAACCGTTTTGCCAAAATAGCTACGAGCATACACCCAAACGTTCTTTTCTAGGTAAAGTTCAATAAAGTCACCATAGATAAGAGGTAGTTGGTTTTTACGCAGTTGACCCAATTTAGCCACTGCATCGCGGGTTTCTTGTTCGCGTTTTACCAATTGGTCGTCAAAACGCATCATTCTACGGCAGTCGGGGTCGTTGCCACCAGGCATACCAAATTCGTCGCCATAATATACCACAGGAACACCAGGAATGGTCATATTAAAGGCATTTAATTGAATTAGTTTGTCGTAAGCAGTGCTATCGTCAACGCCAATGGTGCGGGTCCATCCAGCTAGTTTTGAATCTTCGCCGTATTTTAGCGAACCAGAAGCATACGATATAAAGCGACCACGGTCGTGGTTGCCGCTAATGTAACCCATTAAGTTGTGGCAACCATAAACGCGCAAACTAGTGTTTAAGGTATTACTAACGCGGGTAAAGTCTTCAGAGTTTAATGCAAATACCGAAGAAGCGTCGTCCGATACATTAAAGTCAAACTGACCGGTAAGCATACCCGAGTTTACATAGCTGCTAATTAATTGAGGACTACCGTACGATTCTCCTACTTGATAGAAAGGTTTGCCCGAAGGAATTTCTACGCGTTCTTTGATTTTTTTGGTAAGAGTACGCCAGAAAGTTTCGGGTACGTGTTTGCAAGCATCGTGTCTAAATCCGTCCAATCCAAAGTTTTGAATCCAATATAGGGCCGAGTCGGTCATGGTTTCTACAATTTCTGTACGGCCATAATCAATGGTAGGAATAAATTCGTCAAACCAAGTGGTTAAACGATGTTCGTTCCACATCGCAATATTTTTGGTTCCGTCGGGTAAAATAAGTGGAGTACAGATGGTTGGGTCGTTTTTAAACATGGGGTGCTCTTGGTGTACGTGGTTAGCAACGTAGTCCAAAATAACGTTTAGTCCATGTTCGTGTGCGGTATTAACCAACTCTTTTAGTTCTTCGTCGGTACCAAAACGGAAATCAACTTTGGTAGACGAAATAGGCCAATAACCATGGTAGCCAGAGAATTTGGTACGTGGGTTGGGTTGTTCTCCATAAGGCTCCATAGGGTTTTGCACCACAGGAGTCATCCAAATGGTAGTAAAGCCCATTTTGTTGAAATAACCGTCTTTAATTTTTTGGGTAATACCAGCCAAGTCGCCACCGTGGTAGTCGGCTTGAGGCAATACATCAGGACGGTTCATAGGGTGGTTGTTAGCCGAATCACCGTCTACAAAGCGGTCTACCATCAACGAGTACAAAATTTCGGCGTGTTTGTCAAAACGATTTACTTGTTTAATATCGGCAACAACACTTCCCTTGTCAAGTGGTACTAAAATATCGTTAGAGATACCAAACTTATTGGCGCTAACAACACGCATGTAAGAACGGTCCAACTGGCTAGCTTCTGCAGGTATAGAAACGATAATTTTGCCTTCGTTTACACGATAAAAGTTGCCAGGTAGTAGGTAGTTTTGCCAATACACATACAATTGTTCAGGATCGTTCATGCTGCTTAAGGTAAAGCTATTGTTATCGAACGATTCGGTAAGCAAAATAGGAGCCTTGTGTTGCGTGCCAGGAATGTGCAAAATAGAATTAAACTTACCCGAGTTGTTGTCTACTTTTTCGGGGTTAGTTTCGTCGTGGTTCCAGTCACCATCGCGTACCAATTGGTATAGGTAAGTGCCTGGGCTAACATTAATGGTAACCTCGTAAAGGCCATCGGCATTTAAGGTTAAATCGGGGTGAAAACTAGGTACCCAGTCGTTCATCTGACCTGCCAATTGTACTCTGTTCCAACGTTTTCCGTTAGGATTGTATTGGAAGGTATAATCGATTTTATCAGAACGTTTAAGCAAGATATTAGAAGGAATACCCTCTGCCCAAATGGTAAGGTTAGCCAAAGGACGCATAAACAAGACGTTAAGCGATACCTTGCTTTTATCTTCCGATAAACTAACTTCAATGCCTTTGCTGTCGCACGTTACAGAATCCACTTTAGAAGGGTCGATAATGTAATCTTGTGTATTGAATTCGTTAGCCCCTTTAATAAGGGTAATGTTAGAGTTTAGGCCGTAGGCTAGATCGGAGGTGGCGGGCAAATCAAGCGATTTGTTGCCACACGATGCAAGCAATAAGCATAAACTTGCAAAAAATGTGATTTTTTTCATAGTATTTGATAGTATTAATGTTTGTCTTTAATTAAGAATACGCTTGCAGCGCCTAATACCAATAATGCGCCAGCAGCCACCATCATACCCGATTGAGAACCTCCAATTTGTTCTAACAAAACACCACCAAGCAATGCCGCTGCAATTTGGGGCAAACAGATGGTGCAATTAAATAAACCAAGTAGCGTGCCCATGTATTTGCTACCCGATATAGCATTGGTAATAATGGTAAATGGAATGGCTAGCATAGCTGCCCATGCAGCGCCAATAAGTGCGTAAGAACCTAATAGCAAATACTGATCTTGCACAAACATACAAGATACAAAGCCAGCTGCACCCACTAACAATGATACGGCATATGCCCCTTTAATGGTAATGTATTTTTCTAAAACAGGAATTAGCATGGCCCATAACATAGAACCTACCGCTTGTACAGCAAAGCACACGCCTACCCAGTTACCTGCATTTTGGAATGCGGTATCAGAGGCATTTGCTCCGTCCCAACCAAAGCATTGGCTAGCAATGGCACCATTAGAATAGGTCCACATAAACAAGAATGCTGCCCAGCAGAAGAATTGAACCAAACCTACGCTAAGGAAACTTCCTAGAATATGGCCGCTCGATTTAGTTGCTTGCGCTTGGTTGTCTTCTTTTTCTTTATTCAATCCGTGGAATTTAGCATATTCTTCTGGATTCATTTCTTTTACGGCCAAGAAGGTGTACAATACGCACAAAAGTAAAATAGCTGCGCCAATATAAAAACTCCACTTAACAGAATCTGGAATGGTGCCTTCTGGTGCGATATTGGCAATGCCTAACCAAGTAAATAGAATAGGGAAGATGTAACCCGCCAAGCTACCTGCGTTGCACAAGAAAGATTGAATAGAGTAGGCAAGGCCTTTTTGTTCTTCGTTAACCATGTCGCCTACCATCATTTTAAAAGGTTGCATGGCAATGTTAATAGAAGTGTCTAAGAACATTAACGAGAACAAGCCAAACCACATGGCAGCATTCAATCCTAAAAATACAGATTGAGTAAAGGTAAAATCGCCTGCATTAGGTAGTAATACCATTACAGCTACAGCAATGATAGCGCCAATTAACAAGTAAAATTTACGTCTACCAAAAAAATCTCCCATCCAAGTTTTGTCCGACAAAATACCTACTATGGGTTGAACGATCATGCCCATCAGCGGGGGAAGTACCCAAAAAAACGATAGTTGATGTGGGTCTGCGCCCAATGTGGCAAAAATACGGCTAATGTTGGCACTTTGCAATGCGTAAGCAATTTGAACACCAAAAAAGCCAAAGCTTAAGTTAAAAAGCTTTCCGAATGATAAATTCGTGTTGTTCATACAATTAATATTTAGTTTATAGTTTAAGGTAAGGTCGGATTAGTTGGCATTTAGGGCTTTAAATCAAGTACCAAGCAAGATTTTCCAGGAATAGAAACCAATTTAGTTAATGCGTATTCTTTTCCTGTGGTAACCTCTATGGCTTTGGTGTATTGGCCAAATACCTCTTTGTAACGGTCTAAACTAATTTGTTTTTCTTGATTATTGTTGTTGGTAATAACCATTACCGTTTGATTGTCGTTGTAACGTGCAAATACATAAATGCCATCGTATGGAATAAATTGTTTCATCTTACCCGTGTGTAAAGCGGTGGCATTTTTTCTAAATTGCAACAAAGAACGCATGTAATTAAATACTTTGTTTTCTTCGTCTGTTCTACCCTCTGCTGTAAAGGCGTTGCGTTGGTCTGCTTTCCAACCTCCAGGAAAATCAAAGCGGTGGCCTTCGTAATTGCCCCAAATGCCGTCAATCATAATTTCTGTACCGGTATAAATTTGTGGGTAACCACGTGTGGTAAGCAAATGAGCAACCCCCATGTTGAATTTATTTACATCACGTTTTACTGCTACCGAGAAACGGTCAATATCGTGGTTGTCTAAGAAATTCATTACGTTGTTTACATCGGGGTAAGCAAAGTCTTGTGCATAGTGTGCATAAAAACGAGAGGTGCCAAAATCCCAGCTATCTTGTTCGTTAAAGGCAGCTTGCAAATGGTCTTTAAGCACAAAGTCCATTACACTAGGCAAATTAGAATTAAAACCATCCTTGTTATTATTGCCTGCTTGGTAGTAAGCAATTTCTAGGGGCGATTTAACCCAACATTCGCCTACAATGTTAATGGTAGGGTATTCGTCAATAAAACGTTTAATAAATTGCGATGCCAATTTAATATCGTTGTAAGGATAGGTGTCTACACGTAATCCATCCACGCCTGCATACTCAATCCACCAAATGTAAACTTGCGAAAGGTAAGTAAACAATTCAGGGTTTTCTAGGTTTAAATCGGGCATATTGCCAGAGAACCAACCTTTTTCCAAAATGGTTTTGTCAATATCAGAAGCATGAGGGTCTGTCCAAGCCGTCATGCGGTAGTTAGAACCTGTATACTGTGGCCATTCGTGGAACCAATCCTTAGCAGGTTTGTCTTTGCTCCACCAGTGTGCGCTACCACAGTGGTTAGGTACTACGTCCAAGATTAGTTTCAAGCCATGAACATGGCAACTATCTGCTAAACGTTTGTAGTCGTTGTTGGTGCCCAAACGTGGGTCAACTTTAAAATAGTCGCTAGTAGCATAGTGGTGATACGAATAGTGGGTGTCGTTATTATCAAAGAAAGGAGTAATCCACAAGGCAGTGCAGCCTAAGTCGGCAATGTATGGAACTTTGCTAATAACCCCTTCTAAGTCGCCACCATGGCGTTCGCCCAAATTGCTTCTGTTAACGCCTTGTATGTAGCCCTTTACTTGGTCGTTCTTTTCGTTGCCATTGGCAAAACGGTCGGGCATTAGCAAATAAACAGCATCGCTAGGGCCAAAACTATTTTTTTGTGCCGCATTTTCTTTACGTGCTTTTAGTTCGTACTTGCACGATGTGTATTTTTTACCGTTTTTAGTAAAGTTAATTTTAAGCGTACCCGGTTTTGTAGTAGGGTCGATGTTTAGGTAAACAAACAAAAAGTTAGGATTGTCTGTTTTTACTTGTTTGGTAATGGTTACCCCGGGATAGTTGATGGCAGCTTCGCATGCGCCCATGTCTTGGCCATGTACACAAAGTTGCAATTCGGGGTTTTGCATGCCTATCCACCAGTTGAGTGGTTCAAGATGTTGAATTTTGCAGTTGACAGCCATTACCAAAGAAGTGGCACAACTAACAATCAATAAAAGTAAAGTTTTTTTCATATAATAAGGTGCTATAATTTGCGAGTTGATTCTCTTACAATTAGATTGGTGCGGATAACGCTGTGCGATACCTCTTTCATGTCGTTACCGCCCTCAATGCGGTTTAATAGCATTTTGCATGCCTCTACCCCCATGGCGTATCCATTTTGTTCTACCGTAGTAAGCGATGGGTCGGATACCCTAGCCACGCTGCCGTCGCCAAAACCACAAACCTGAACATCTTCTGGCACCGAAAGTCCTTTCCTTTTTACGGCATATAACACGCCCGATGCTGTTTCGTCATTGATGGCAAAAAACGCATCAGGGTGTAATTCATCAATAATTTGTGGAACTTTTTCTATCGCCTTTTCGCGCGAGTCGCATTCAATAATCAACGATTCGTCGGGCGTTATTTTATAGGTTCTAAGTGCATCTAAATAACCGTTAATGCGGTTTTTAGAAATTTCCATGCTAGTAGGAGCCGATAAAAAAGCAATACGCGAACTTCCTGTTTTTATCAAGTGTTCTACCGCTTTGTAAGCACCCGTATAATCGTCTACCACCACACGGTCTGTTTTAAGTCCTGGGCAAATGCGGTCAAAAAATACCAATGGAACCCCATCTTCAATTAGTTCTTTGTAATGGTCGTGTTGCGTGGTTTCTTTAGAAAGCGAAGCCAATACACCGCATACATGTGCCGACTGCAACGTGTTGATGCTTTTTACCTCTTTTTTGTAGTTTTCTGACGATTGGCATACAATGACAGAAAATCCCCTTGCATTAGCGGTGTCTTCTATGCCAGTAAAAACTGATGAAAAGAAATGGTGCACCATTTCGGGAACAATAACACCAATAATGTTGGTGCGTTTCATTTTTAAACTCAATGCAATGGCATTAGGCTTGTAATGATGCTCTTTAGCGTAGGCATTAACGGCTTCTTTGGTGGCTTTGCTAATGTCTGGATGATCTTGCAAAGCGCGCGATACCGTCGATGCTGAAATGTTAAGAGCTTTAGCAATGTCTTTAATGGTAATTTGTGCTCTCATAGTCAATAAATGCTTAAAAAGACGATGTGGAATGGACAAAGTTATTTTATTTTTTCTGAATGCCAAAAAAAAACTTGCGGTATTTTTTTGCAAACGATAGAAATGATGTTATAAATGGGGTGTATGCGATAAAAAATGTAAAAAATAGTAGCGAGCGACTTGAGTGCTTAATGTGTTAATTTTTAACATTTGAGATTGAAAAAAGCCCTGCGACGTAAAAAAGTAGAAAAATAAGTTGTAGGGTTGTAAAAAAAAGTTTATGTTTGTATATTCATTGTGTAGTGTGTTTTGCCGTTTTAGGGCGTTGGCAGTTGTGTTGATGCCGCAAAATCACTCATAATGATGCCTAAAACCGTATTCAATTAACCTATTTATTAACCTAAATTTACTTTAAATCATTATGAATGTGAAGAAATCACGAAAAGGACTGCTATTAGCGGTTCTATCTATCTTCTTCTGTGCAGCAGGTTTTGCGCAAAATTCAGTGACAGGTACAGTAAGCGACGAGTTCGGCGAGCCTATCATTGGTGCGTACATTACCTTGGCTAGCGATAGTAAGGTAGGTACAATTACCGACTTTGACGGTAATTACGAAATTTCGGTTCCCGATGCTGCGAAGTTGATCTTCTCGTACACCGGTTACGAATCACAAACTTTAAGTACTGCTGGTAAAGCTACTTTGAATGTTACTTTAAAAGAAGTTTCTACCAAACTAAACGAAGTAGTTGCAGTGGGTTATGGTTCGCAAAAAGCCAAAGAAATTACCTCTTCTGTGGCTAGTGTAAAATCAGAAGACTTTAACCCTGGTGTAAAAGAAAGCCCTATGGGTCTTTTGCAAGGTAAAGTGGCTGGTTTGACCATTATCCGTAGCAGTGGTGACCCTACCAACACGGGTTATGCTGTACAAATTCGTGGTACATCTACTTTGGATAAAGGTGCTGGTACATCTCCTCTTTACATTGTTGACGGTATTCCTGTAAACAGCATTGATAACATCGCTCCAGAAGATATTGCTTCTATGGACGTATTAAAAGACGGTTCTGCAGCTGCTATCTATGGTACTCGTGGTACCAACGGTGTAATTATTATTACCACCAAACGTGGTGCTACCGATAACAATGCTGAATGTGGTTCTGCAACCTTAGAATATGCTGGTTATGCATCATTCTCTATCAATGGTTCTGAAACAGGTATGGCAACTGCAGAGCAATACAAAGATTTAGCAGCTATTACCAATGGCGTTTCTAAACCTGCCGATAAAGGTTATGAAACCGATTGGTTTGGCGAACAATTGCGCGACTTTGCCTTTACGCACAACCACAACTTAGCTATTTCTGGTGCAACCAAAAACTTTAATTACCGTGGCTCTGTTAACTTTAAAAATGCAGAAGGTTTGACCGAAACCACCAATCGTCAAGAAATTATGGCGAAATTGGCTGCTAACCAAAAAGCATTGCAAGGCTGGTTAGAATTGCAATACGACTTCTCATATATGCACTATCGTAACGATTATAACTGCGGTAGTTTGAACAACGGTGCTATTATGAACCCAACTTTCCCAATCTATAACGAAGACGGTTCTTACTTCATTCCTACTGGTACTGTAACCTCTAACCCAATTGCCGATAACGATTTGAAAGAATCTTACCAAGATGGTAATTATTTCCGTGGTTCGGTTCGTGCAACGGTTAACATCAAAGCCGTTCCTGGTTTGAAAGTTACTGGTTTTGCTGCGTTAGAAGAAGGTGATAACCACAGCTACTGGGCAACTCCTATTGAATACTACGTAAAAGGTGATGCTAACAAAGCTGGTATCAAAACAACCCGTAGCTTTAACCAATTATACGAAGCAACTGTTGACTATACTGGTCAATGGAATGGTCACTCGTTGGCATTGGTAGGTGGTACTTCTTACCAAAACTTCTGGTATGATGGTCACGACTTGTCAAACGGCGGTTTTGCTACCAACAACTCTAAATATTTTGATATTGGTGCTGGTGCAGTAGACAAAGAAGATATGAGTGTAAGCTCTTATCGTAACTCTAATACCTTGGTAGCATACTTCTTGCGTGCTAACTATAACTACAACGAAAAATACTTGTTATCTGCATCAATCCGTGCCGAAGGTTCTTCTCGTATGGGTGCTAATCATAAATGGGGTTGGTTCCCTGCAGTCAGCGCCGGTTGGCGTATCAGTGGCGAAGATTTTATGCGCGACGCTAAAGGTGTAGACGACTTGAAACTTCGTTTCGGTTTCGGTATTACCGGTAACAACTTGGGTTCTGATTTGAAATCAGTTGAGTTGCTAACCAAAGGTGGTACTTTCAATAGCCACGGTACCGAAAAATATGCATTTACTGTAAATCAAAATGCTAACCCCGACCTACGTTGGGAACGCAAATTTGAGTACAACTTGGGTATTGACTATGCATTCTTGAACAACCGCTTGTATGGTTCTATCGACTTGTACTATCGTAATACCAAAGACCTATTGTGGGAATACAAAGTTCCAACTCCTCCTTATCAATACGACCGTTTGTTAGCTAATGCTGGCGAAATGACTTCTATGGGTATTGAGTTGGCTATTACAGGTGTTCCTGTTAGAACCAAAAACTGGGAATGGACAACCACCCCAACTATTTCGTTCAACCAAAACCGCATTGACAAACTATCTGATCCAGAACTAGGCTTCAACTACGAAACTACATGGGCTGGTAACTTGGGTGGTAACAAAATTAACGGTACCGTTACCCAATTGTTAACCGAAGGTCAATCTGTAGGTACTTTCTACGGTTACCAATGGACTGGTCAATTTGACGAAAAAGGTAACTGTATCTATGTAAACCAAGATGGTAACGTAGACGAAAACGGTAATGCTATTCTAGACGATAACGATAAAGTAGTATTGGGTAGCGCTCAACCATTATTTACCTTTGGTTGGAACAACACCGTACGTTACAAAAACTGGGACTTGTCGTTGTTCTTCCGTGGTGTAGTAGGCAATACTGCTTTGAATGTATCTCGTTGGGCATACGCTCCTGCTAAAGGTAGCAACGGTTTGAACGTTTACTACTCTGAAGCAGTTGGTGTTGGCGAAGGTTCTCGTACCTATTTCCAAAAAGACTTCTCTGACTACTACCTAGAAGATGCTTCTTACTTGAAATTAGACAACATTACCTTAGGCTATAAAGTTCCATTGAAAGAAAATAAATACTGCCAAAACTTGCGCGTTTACTTTACCGCACAAAACGTATTTACTGTATCTTCTTACAGTGGTTCAGATCCTGATGGTATCAATACTACCTCTGTTTGGGACCCAGGTATCGACCATATCGATTTCTATCCTCAAGCACGTACCTTCTTGATTGGAGCTAACGTAACCTTTTAAGTAACAAATAAAATTTAGTAATATATGAAAAAACAAGTAATTTGGTTCTTAACCATGGTTCTTTTGGCAGGAGGTGCTACTTCGTGTACCGATATGCTTGAAGAAGAAACTTATGGTGCATCTACCACAGACCAGTTCTTGAACGATCCAGAGAACTTTGAAATGTTGGTAGGTCAAACCTATGCAAATATCAAGTGGTTGCACGACCACTGGACCTATTGGGGTTTGTCAACCCTAACTACCGACGAAGCTGTATGTCCTGTTCGTCAACCTGCTGGTCACTGGGCAGACGGTGACTTCTGGCGCCAATTGAACACCCATACTTGGGACCCTGCTGGTGAAGCATTCAACAACGTGTGGTACTATTGCAACAGCGGTGCTGTATTGTGTAACAAAGTTTTAGAACAATTGGAAACTTACAAACATAAATTTGATGATGAAACTTACAGTCGTTTCAAATCAGAATTGATTGTGGTTCGTTCGTTCTACTACTACACCTTGTTCGACTGCTTTGGTCGTATTCCTTACACCGAAAAATTCTCTGACGAATTTGTTGACCTTATGGCTCCAGAAGAAGTTTGGAAAAACTTGGTACGTAACCTAGAAGAACAAGCTCCTCACATGCCATTGGCTACCGAACCTTCTTGGTCTTACAACTACGCACGTGCTACCCAAGGTATGGCTTATACCTTATTGGCTCGTTTGTATTTGAATGCCGAAAGCTACGATGTATCGGCTGCTACCGCTGCAGAATACGATGTTTACAACAAATGTATTGAAGCTTGTAACAAAGTTATTGACTCTAAACAATACGTAATTGAAGACGAGTTCTTTACCAACTTTGCACTTAAAAACGAAGTAAGCCGCGAAAACATCTTTGTAATTGACGAAGATGGTTCGAAAAACAACATGCTTAGTGGTGGTAACCCAATGAACAAATTCCGTGTATCGTTGTTAACCATGCACTACAACCACGAACAAGTATGGCAAACTAAAGTGAAACCTTGGAATGGTTTCTTGGCTTCTCCAGAATTTATCGATTTATACGAAGCTGGCGACTACCGTGGTTTGTGCGATGCATCAGAAGACAAAGGTGGTACTCGCGTAGAAGGTGTTACTGGTGCTGATGGACGTCGTGGTTGGTTTGTTGGTCCTGTTTACAATGCGGATAATACTGCTATTGCCGAAGACGAAAATGGCGACCGTGTAATTCTTACTAAAGATTTATATGGATACGACGATCAATATGCGTTTGCTTTCTCGCACAAAAGTAAACTTAAAAAGGCTAAAAAAGACGAAGTGGATCAGGTTGCATTGTTGAATCAAGAATTTGGAACAGATTACAAAGCGGGAGAAAAAATTCAAGATCACTTTATTCCAGCAGAATTCCAGGACAAAAAAGACAGCAAAGAATATAAAGACGGTGCTAAAAAGGCCGAAGAAGAAGTTGCTATTTACAATAAAGTATTGAATGCTAATTACGAAGAACAACGTTTACGTACAATGGAACCTACCATTGATAATACCTGCTGGAACTCGGGTGCACGTTGCTGGAAATACGAGGCTGACAAAACCGGTACTTATACCTATAGCGAAAACGACTTTGTGTTCTTCCGCTATGCAGACGTGTTGTACATGAAAGCCGAAGCTATTCTACGTGGTGGTAACGGTGACTTAGGTGAGTTATTGGCAGATGCCGACTTCCAAAAAATCCGTACCCGTGTAGGTTTGAATGCTTACGCATCGTTAGATTTGGACGAATTGTACAAAGAACGTGGACGTGAGTTTGCTTGGGAATGCGTTCGTCGTCGTGATATGATTCGTTTTGGTACCTTTAATACTGCACAATGGGGCTTTGTAGAAGGTCCTCAAGCAGAAACCGTTAAATGGTTCCCTATCTATCGTGACGTATTGTCTGCAGAACCTCGCTGGAAACAAAACGACGGCTATTAATTTGTAGCCTATATAATAATAAGGTGGTCAATAATGGCCACCATATTTTTTTTTGTAACTGTTTTGTCATTTTTTTGTGTCAAATATTGCAAATTATAAAATTTGGTTCTATATTTGCATTGTTATAGGCAACTAAAACAACTTATTTTATTTATAAACTTAATTAAAACTAAAAGAACATGAAAAAATTTGCATGGGCCTTTATGACCGCATTTGTGTCATTGGCAATGGTTTTCACTGGTTGTAAATCAGACGCTCCTAACGATCCATCTGATCCATCTAACCCAGATCAACCAATTACTCCAGATGATCCATCTAAACCAGATCAACCAACCGATCCAGAAGAAATCGAATTCCCTGAAGTAAGCGCTCCTGAAGCTGGTTATGCTAAACTTGTAGTTAAAGTTCCTGCTGGTACTGATTGCAACGGTGTAGCATTCAAAGGTTCTAACGACGGTTATGCTGAACACCACATTGACGTAGCTGGCGAACCTATCGAAGGTTACGCTAACTGGTGGGAAATTGACATCGAACTAGGTTCTGCTGCTATCTTGGCAGGTGATATTGAAACTTTCTATCAAGGTAAAGTTTGCTTGATGCAAGAAGATGGTACTGTTGATGGTAGCTATACTACTCAATGGTCTCTTGGTTTCTTTGAAATCAACGCTGACTACGGTCAACCTGAGTTGTTTACCTTTATTGAAGACTTTGGCAAATTAAACAAATTGGCTGTACTAGGTTCTGGTATTTGCTACATTGTAGTTGAACAATTCGACGTTAACCCATGTGTTGCTAACGATGCTTATAGCTTTAGCTTGGCATTGCCAGCATTGTGCGACGAAGCTAACGTACCTGGTTTGATTGGCTCTTTCCCTGCTTCTAACTGGGCTACTGACGTTGAATTGGAACTAGACGGCGAACGTTGGATTGCTGAAGATATTGATGGTCAAGCTGCTGCTGCATTCAAAGTACGTTTGGATGGTAACTGGGATGCTGGAGAACTTGCAAAAGCTAACACAGAAACAGGTGGATATGATAAATGTGGTGACGAACCATTCGGTGAAGATCTAGAAATCGTTAAAGAATGGAACGAAGCTAACGGTTACGCTTGGACTACTTGCGTACCTGAATAATCCATTATTATTAGCATAGATAGAATAGAGGCGCCCAGCGCCTCTATTTTTTTGTATTCAGTGTAATAAGTTAAAATAAAAGGATGGATAAATATAGAATAGCCTCTATAGTGGCCAAGGTTTTTATTATACTTGTAGTTGCTGCTGTATTTCAGTTTGTAAAAGAAGAATATTACATGCGTATGCTTATGATAGTGGGGTTGCCTTATCTATTAATGTATTCGCTTTCGGTGCAAAAAACGCCACTTTGGCTGCGAGTGTTAGTAAGTGTGCTCTTTGCCTTGCTTGCTTTTGGCTTTGCTTACTACCAAAATTGGCTAAAAATCTAATGCTGATTTTCAATCACTTGCAAAAAACTTTAAAATTTCTTTCAAAAAAGTGGTTTAAAAATTTGGAGTGTATTAAAAAATGCTCTACTTTTGCATCCGCTTTCGAGAACAACGGTTCTCAGTTACAAAGCAAGTATTGTTGCAGAGCTGTTACAGCAGCGTTTTGAAAGTAAAATTTTTCAAATTTTTTTCTTGAAAATTTTGCAGATTCAAAAACCTGCTTTATCTTTGCAATCCGTTTCGGAAAAATCTCAAATCGATTCGTCGATTAGTCGATTATTCGGGCTACGCCCTTATGATTTTGCTCGCGCTCGGCATAATCAATGTATACATTGCTTCTGCTCTCGCTTACTCGCAAAATTTACCGATTCGTCAAAAAATTACAGTGGTAATTTTTTTAAGTAGTGTTCTTTGAAAAGACTGAAAATACAAACAACCAAAACAAGGTTAAGGAAAAAATAGCAACCGTCAATTTTCTTTTTAGAAAATTGAGAACAGGT
>JAFOFC010000058.1 GCA_017387515.1 Paludibacteraceae bacterium | reverse complement strand
GAAGCCCAAATGAAAAAGATCAAAGATCTTAAAAAATGGGTAGAGGGCTACCAGGCCATTCGTCAAGCTACCGAAGAACTTACATTAGCCTTTGATTTTTATAAAGAAAGCATCGTTACCGAAGATGAGGTAGATGCTGCCTATGCGCACGTAACCGAGCTATTAGAAGCCATCGAAATGCGCAATATGCTATCGTCCGAGGAGGATAACCTTGGGGCGGTACTTAAAATTGTGTCGGGTGCTGGTGGTACCGAAAGCCAAGATTGGGCATCGATGCTACTACGTATGTATCAACGTTACTGCGAACGTGTAGGGTATAAATGGACCATCGAAAACTACCAAGAGGGCGACGAAGCTGGTATCAAAACTGCCTCGTTGCGCATTGAGGGCGATATGGCATACGGTTACCTAAAAAGCGAAAATGGTGTGCACCGTTTGGTGCGTGTGTCACCTTACAATGCACAAGGTAAACGCATGACTTCGTTCTCGTCAGTGTTTGTGGTGCCTTTGGTAGATGATACCATCGAGGTGCACGTAGATCCTGCTTGTTTGACCTGGGAAACTTTCCGCTCGGGTGGTGCTGGTGGTCAGAACGTAAATAAGGTAGAATCGGGTGTGCGTTTGCGCTATCAATACAAAGACCCCTATACGGGCCAGGAAGAAGAAATCCTGATTGAAAATACCGAAACCCGCGACCAACCCAAAAACAAAGAAAACGCCATGCGTCTTTTGCGTTCGCAATTGTACGACCGCGAGTTGCAACATCGTTTGGCAGAAAAAGCCAAAATTGAGGCGGGCAAAAAGAAAATCGAGTGGGGATCGCAAATACGCAGCTATGTGTTTGACGATCGTCGTGTAAAAGACCATCGCACCAACTACCAAACATCGGACGTACAAGGTGTTATGGATGGTGATATTGACGAATTTATTAAACAGTATTTAATGACTTTCTCGGACGCTCCGAGTAATACCCTATAACTATGAGCCAAGAACTTAACGATCAAGAATTATTTCGCCGTCGTAGTTTAGAAACACTACGCGAAATGGGTATCAATCCATACCCCGCAGCCGAATATCCTACCAACGCATTTGCTGCAGAGGTAAAAGAAACTTTCCAAGACGATGAACCTCGCCGCGAGGTAGTAATGGCAGGCCGTTTAATGGGTCGCCGCATTATGGGTAAAGCTTCGTTTGCCGAACTAAAAGACTCTACCGGTCGTATTCAATTGTACATTTCGCGCGACGAAATTTGTCCCGACGAAAACAAGGATATGTACAACGTGGTGTTTAAAAAGTTGCTTGATATTGGCGACTTTATTGGCGTTAAAGGTTATGTGTTCCGCACCCAAATGGGCGAAATCTCGGTTCACGTATCAGAAATTACCGTATTGTCTAAATCGCTTCGTCCACTACCTATTGTAAAAGAAAAAGACGGTGTTATTTACGATGCATTCGAAGATCCCGAATTGCGTTTCCGTCAACGTTATGTCGATTTGGTGGTAAACGAAGGTGTAAAAGATATTTTCATCAAGCGTAATAAAGTATATACCTCTATGCGTGAATACTTTAACGCTAATGGCTACATGGAAGTAGAAACCCCTGTTTTGCAATCCATCCCAGGTGGAGCTTCTGCTCGTCCATTCATTACCCATCACAATGCGTTGGATATTCCTTTGTACCTACGTATTGCCAACGAACTTTACCTAAAACGCCTTATTGTAGGTGGTTTTGAAGGTGTATATGAGTTTTCTAAAAACTTCCGCAACGAGGGCATGGACAAAACCCACAATCCCGAGTTTACTTGTATGGAAATTTATGTTTCGTACAAAGATTACAAATGGATGATGGAGTTTACCGAAAAGATGCTCGAAAAAATCTGTATGGATGTAAACGGTACCACCGAAGTAAAAATGGGCGATAACATCATTAGCTTTAAAGCTCCTTTTGCTCGCAAAACCATGACCGAGGCCATCAAAGACTTTACAGGTATTGATATTACAGGCATGGACGAAGCTCAGCTACGCGATGTTTGCAAGCAATTGCACATTGAGGTGGACGAAACCATGGGCAAAGGCAAGTTGATTGACGAGATCTTTGGCGAAAAATGCGAAGGCAATTACATTCAACCTACCTTTATTACTGATTATCCCATCGAGATGTCGCCACTTTGCAAACGTCATCGCGAAAATCCAGAACTTACCGAACGTTTTGAGTTGATGGTAAACGGCAAAGAGTTGGCAAATGCTTACTCAGAGCTTAACGACCCCATCGACCAATTGGAACGTTTCCAAGAACAATTGCGTCTAAGCGAAAAAGGCGACGACGAAGCCATGTTTATTGATATGGACTTTGTGCGTGCTTTGGAATACGGCATGCCTCCAACATCGGGTATGGGTATTGGTATGGACCGTTTGGTCATGCTAATGACAGGACAAACCACCATTCAAGAGGTGTTGTTCTTCCCACAAATGAAACCCGAAAAACAACAAAAAAATCAAGAATCAACCGAAGAATAATGCCATGTTAGCATCTGGGCCTAGTATTTGTATCATGGGTGGTGGTAGTTGGGCAACCGCTATTGCCAAAATAGCCATGCAAGGCGGCAAACGTATTCATTGGTATATGCGCCGTCCCGAACAAATTGAAAAATTTAAGGAAACAGGATCCAATCCATCGTATTTAACTTCTGTCCAATTTGATGTCAAGAAAATTAAGTTCTATTCGAACATCAACTTGGCCATCAAAAATTCGGACATCTTGGTATTTGCTATGCCATCGCCTTTCTTAAAAGGTCATTTGGCAAAAATCAGTG
>JAFOFC010000057.1 GCA_017387515.1 Paludibacteraceae bacterium | reverse complement strand
GAGGCTAAATGGAAAAAGCCCGGTAAGATACCGAGCTTTATACCAATCTAAAGTTGCCTCTTAATAATGTTAACCGTCCAACTTTTTGGGGTCACATCACTTGCGCCTCTTTTTTTTAACGTCCTGCTTGTTTGATGTAGTTTTTAAGCTCACTATTAAACGCATCATTATTAATCAAATCCTCCATGTTCATGTGCATGCGATAACGCCAGCTGTTTTTGGTGTTAGATGGAACGTTGATACGTTCGTCGTTGGGGTTTTCGCGACGCACAGCATCAGAGATGCTAAATAGGTCTTGAATTTGGAAGATAGCCCACATGGCAGGCGAATATAGGTGTTGTACTAGGATATCGCGGCATACCCACCATTCGGCAAAGTAAGGCGCACCACCCCAGTGACCTAATTGTTGGTTATAGAAACGTTGGGTAACGTCTGGTTTTTCTTCCCACCATCCACGAATGGTACTCATATCGTGTGTAGAAGGAGTTACCACCGATAGGTATTTAGCATCGGCTGGATGGAAGAATTCGATGGTATCGATTTTTGGAGCACGTTGAATTTCAAGGCTTAAGATACCAAGTTCGTTCATTACGCTGGTAACACAATCGGCCATCATACCCAAGTCTTCGCCGCAAATCATCATGTTGGTGCTGCGTTTTAGGGCAGGCAATTTGCGTAGCGCCGAATATTTCCAGTGGCCATCTTGACGACGATAGAAGTAGTCTACATAGATTTCTTCTATTTTGCGTTGAATATGGCTATCTAGGTAGCGGAACGTGGTAAGCACTTGCATGCCGTAACGTGGATAGAATTGTGTTCCGTTAGAACCTTTTACCTCAAAGAATAGTACGTTAGAAATAAGGTCGAACAAGCCCCATTTGATTTTTTCTGAAATTTGGCCGTTTTGGAACATGGCTTCTACTTTCTTTTGGGTATCGCAAGTAGGTTTTAAGCGCAAAATCCAGCCATCAAAAATGTCGATGCAGTTGTTTTTAACCCAAGGAGCATCATCGCCAAAGATTTCCCACATTACCGCATCGGTAATAAATGGCATACAGAAACGGTTGTAATCAAAACGAATGCCTTTTTCTGCAAATTCGTTGATGTGTACTGGGATAGAAGGATTTAGGTAACCCATAATACCTTCTTCTTGTTCGTAAGGAATTTGCCAAATGCGGAAGAAGCCCAAAATGTGGTCTACACGGAAGGTATCAAAGTAGTTACTCATTTGAGCAAAACGTTGACGCCACCAAGCAAAGCCGGTTTCTTCCATTTTTTCCCAGTTGTAGGTAGGAAGTTCCCAGTTTTGGCCTTTAATAGCAAACATGTCAGGTGGAGCACCCGCTTGCATATCCATGTTGAATAGTTCTGGATTTACCCAGGTGTCTACCCCATTGCGGTTTACACCAATTGGAATATCGCCTTTTACAATAATACCGTTTTGGTGAGCATATTGGGTAGCTTCTAGCAATTGTACGTGCAAGTGGTATTGAATAAAGTAGTTAACAGCCACTTGGTCGTAGTGCCAATTGATGTATTCTTGTACTTTTTCTTCGTTATAAACAGCGTATTCGCCCCATTTGGTGTAATCAGAGGTGCCAAATTCGTCGCGCATAGCGCAGAAAGCCGAGTAAGCTACCAACCAATATTTGTTTTCTTCAAAGTATTGTTTGAATTCGGGGCTGTTTAAGAAGGTTTCTTTTTCTTGGTAGTAAAGGGCGTTAGCATAAGCTAATTTGTAACCGATAACGTCCATAAATTCTACCAATGGCGATGCGTTCAACGCCTCTTGTTTGCTGTAGTATTCTTGCATCAATGGGTTTTCGTCGTTTAGTTTACCCATTTTTAACAAGTTAAGGAACAAGGGGTTCAAACCAAAGGCGGTAATGGCTGCGTATGGCAACACGTCGGCCATGGTATGGGTACCGTTGCTATCGTTTAGTGGCAACAATTGAATCAATTTCATGCCTACTTTAGCTGCCCAGTCTACCAATAATTTAATGTCGCCAAAGTCGCCTACACCAAAGCTATTTTTGGTACGGATACTAAATACAGGTATACCTACACCAGTACCGTGGAACGATTGGTTGTAGAAATTAGCAAAGCAGTCGGTTACCATGGTAAGGGATTTTGCATCGTTGGTAACGGGTACATAACGGTCGGGGCCGTTTTCAAAATAACGGAAGGTTTTGTCTTCTAAATCGTAAATAGCGTATTTGTAGCTAACACCTTCGTCTTTACATTTAGAAAGGTCTACTTTTACGCTCCACCATGGGCTATTTTCGTTGCTCATGGGTAAGCATTTAGCACCATCCCATGCACCCAAGGCTTTTACGTTACCTACCAAGCACAACCCTTCGCCTTTTTTTAGCAAAGGAGCTTTTACGCGGAACGTGTGGGTATATTTACGTTTAACAGCAGCTTTTACAGGAATGTAGTTGTCTTTAAAAAGTACATCTTGGAAAGGCGAGGTCATAAACACGTTTTCGATGGCGCCTGGGTTGTTCCAAGTATCGTACAAATACAAATCTTCTTGCGCTGCAGGGTCTACCATGATGGTACGGTCGGTACCCCATTCAAAATTGTCTAAGCCGTTGTTGTCTTTTAATAAATAACGGTAGTTTAACTCAAAGGGTTCGGTAGCTTCTACCTCGATGGTATACGACCAGTTTTCTTTCCATTGAAAGTTCATAAACAAGGCCTTAGCTGGATCGTTACCTCCTAATTGGGGTAAATTACCAAAAATGGTCATGTTTTGTCCCCATTGGGTAAAGTACTTAATACTAAAGTGAAGTTTCATAAGTGTTGATTTTGTTATAAATGTTTAGTCGTTGAGTCGTTTAGGCGATCCTATTCGGTCACTGAGCTTGTCGAAGTGCCCGAATAATCGTTGAATTGTTGAATCGTTTAAAATCCAAAGATATCGTCGGACGAGGTGTCGCTGGCGGCGGGCACTTCGCGGCATTGGTATTGTTCTAGGTATTTTTGGGGAATGTCAAAATGGGTGGAATCGACATAACCCAAGGTGCTATCGTTATATAATTTTTGCATGTACAAGGCCCAAATAGGCAATGCCATAGAGGCTCCCTGCCCCACCGACATACGGTCAAAGTGAATAGAACGGTCTTCGCCACCTACCCAAGCACCTGATACCAGTTCTGGGGTAACACCAATAAACCAACCGTCTGAGTTGTTTTGGGTGGTACCTGTTTTACCCCCTATATCGCCTTGGAATTTGTAACGATAGCGCAAGCGCACACCAGTACCTTCGTTAATTACCGCTTGTAGCATGTGCAACATTTTGTACGATGTTTCTTCGCTAATAATTTCGTACATCTGAGGGGTAAAAGTAGCCAACACATTGCCTGCATTGTCTTCTATACGGGTAACATACAAGGGTTCTATGCGGATGCCCTTGTTTACAAAGGTGGTATAGGCATCTACCATTTCTTTTACCGACACCTCGGCTGGGCCAAGGCAAAGCGAAACTACAGGGTCTAAATAACTTTGAATACCAAATGAATGCATCAATTTTACCAACGATTGGGGACTAAATTGACGAATTAAGTGAGCCGATATCCAGTTATTAGACTGCGACAACCCCCATTTTAGGGTAACCATCTCGCCTATTTTTTTGGTCGATTCGTTGCGAGGGGCCCACACATCGCCCGTAGGCAATACAAAAGTAGGCTGGGTATTGGGCACCAACGAGCAAGGGTTTAACCCTTCTTCCATGGCCAAAGTGTATAAATAAGGTTTAATGGTAGAACCTACTTGACGTTTGCCTTGGGTAACCATATCGTATTGGAATGCCGAAAAATTAGGACCCCCTACATAGGCTTTTACGTGCCCGTTAATGGGATTCATCGACATAAAACCACAACGCAAAAAGTACTTATCCCAACGAATAGAGTCCATGGGGCTCATAACGGTATCGGTATATTGTTTACCATTAAATACGCGCATGGTAATGGGGGTACTAAATGCCTTGTCTATTTGTTGGGTAGTAGCCCCTGCCTTTTTCATTTTAAGGTAACGTTCTGACTGACGTTTGGTGCGGTTTAAAATGTCTTTGATTTCTGACTGGGTAACTTTCCAAGAGAAAGGTGCCGAACGTTTACTTTTGCATTCTTTAAAGAACTCTTTTTGCAAATAGTTGGTAATATGTTCGTCTACAGCCTCTTCGGCATATTTTTGCATGCGCGAATCAATGGTGGTAAAGATGCGCAAACCGTCGGTATAAATGTTGTATTTATCGCCATTGGGTTTGGTATTTTTATTGCACCAACCGTATAAAGGATCGTTGGCCCAAGCCAATGAATCTTCGTAAAATTTTTGATCTTGCCACGATGCGTAATTTTTACGGATGGGCTCTTTGGCCGTTAGTACTTGGCGCAAATATTCACGAAAATAAGGAGCTATACCGGCTTTGTGGTCGCTAGAATGAAAATCGAGCACAATGGGCAATTGGCTAAGCGAATCGCATTCGGCTGGAGTAATAAAACCGTATTTCTCCATTTGGCTCAACACGTTATTACGACGTACCAGGGTACGATCGGCAAATCGACGTGGATTATAATAAGAAGGATTTTGCAACATACCCACCAACATGGCCGCTTGCTGACGGTTCAACTTATCGGGGGTGGTATTAAAATAGATTTGTGCTGCCGACTTAATACCTACTGCATTGTTCAAAAAATCGAACTGATTTAGGTACATGGTCATGATTTCTTCTTTGGTGTAGTAGCGCTCTAGCTGTACCGCAATAACCCATTCGATGGGTTTTTGTAGGGCACGTTGAAACAAATCTTCGGCAGTGGGCGAATACAACAATTTGGCCAACTGTTGGGTAATGGTACTGCCACCACCGGCACTTTTTTGGCCCAAAATACCGCGTTTTACAATGGCACGAAACAACGAACGGCCATCAACGCCCGAGTGATCGTGAAAACGAACGTCTTCGGTAGCCAACAAGGCTTCTTTAAGGTAAGGCGAAATATCGTTATAGGCAACGGCTACACGGTTGTTTTGTCCCGAAAAATAGCGTCCTATAATAACGCCATCAGACGAGTACAATTCGGATGCATATTTGTTTTTGGGGTTTTGAAGTTCTTCAATATCAGGTATATAGCCGATTACACCATTGGCTATAAGCACAAACAAAAGAGTAATAGAAAGCACTACAACGGCAAACAATATCCAAATGTATTTTAACCATCCGTAGCTTCTCTTTTTTTTCTTTTTGGGCGCCATTTTACTATTTTCGGGATTTAAGGATTACAAATATAAAAAAAATATTACAAATCCTCGATATGGATTTGCAATATTTTTTTGACTAACCGGTGAATCGACTAATCGGTGAATCGATGTTTAGTCGTTGAGGCGATGCAATCTGACGACATTTGGTGGAGGTCGGAAAGAGATTTTTATGTGCAAAAACGTTAAGCAAAATGTGTTGTTTGAGCAAAGCGAGTTTCTTGAGCAGCGAGAGCAGAAGCAAGGGCGGTCACTGAGCTTGTCGAAGTGCCCAGCCCGCAGCGCAAAGCCAAAACGGTCACTGAGCCGGTTGCTGAGCCTGTCGAAGCATTGTCGAAGTGCCCAATATAGACCGAGTAATCAATTCAATTCGGGCCCTGCGACAGGCTCAGGGACCGAATTGAGGTTGATGCGGTGCGGTTTTGAACCACGGACGCACGAGCCGTGCGTCCCTACTTGCGACCTTCGACTTTCGACTTACCCCCTTGCGTGCCTTTGACTAGGGCAATTTGAATGCCGCGCGCACGCTTGCTGGTGGCAAACGCCTCCATCACCTGCTCTACCCTATTTTTGGGCACATCAAAAAAGGTAAATTTAGCCGAGATATCAATATCGCCAATGGCTAGTTTGCGATCGTTTACCACATCGTTTATTAGCCCTAACAAGCGGCGTGGGTCCATTTTATCGTTCTTGCCACGGTTAATTTTTAAGCGCAAGGTGTCGCCTTTATCGGCCTGACGCATTTGGCGGCGCGAGGGTTTTACCTCTTCTTTGGGCTCTTTGCGCATCATGGCTTGCAAATCGACCGCATTTTCGTAGTACGCCAACAAGGGGTTAAATCGATACGATATTAGTTGGGCAATGATTTCTTCTTTGCTATATTCGTTCAATACTTCGTAAGCATCGGGCAATAATTTGTGCAACTTTGGATGCAAACTAGCCTCACTCATTTGGGTAAGCATGTGCATCAATTGACGTTGGCAAACGGCCATACCCGTAGGAATTTCCATGGGCTGAAAAGTACGTTTAATGGCCTTTTCGATGCTTTTAATCGACATTTTTTCGCGTGGAGTAACCAAGGCAATGGACATACCTTGCTTGTTTACCCTACCCGTACGCCCACTGCGGTGGGTATAGGTTTCTTTATCGTCGGGCAATACGTAATGGATTACATGCGTAAGGTCGTTTACGTCCAAACCACGAGCCGCCACATCGGTAGCCACCAATATTTGTAAATGCTTGATTCTGAATTTATTCATTACCGAATCGCGCTGCGGTTGCGACAAATCACCGTGCAAAGCATCGGCATTGTAACCGTCTAGCATCAGTTTTTCGGCAATCTCTTTGGTTTCCATGCGGGTACGACAAAAAACAATGCCGTAAATAGCTGGATAGTAGTCTAATATGCGTTTTAACACCTCGTAACGCAAGGTGTTTTTGGTAAGCACAAAGTAATGCTCTACGTTTTGAGCTGCCTCGCCACGTTTACCTACGGCAATTTCGTGGGCATTATGCATGTAGTTTTTGGCGATATTGGCTATTTCGGGCGGCATGGTAGCCGAGAACAGCAAGGTACGACGCGTATCGGGTGTTTGCTCTAAAATGGTAGTAATATCATCCACAAAACCCATGTTCAGCATTTCGTCGGCCTCGTCTAACACCAGATAATTAACGTTAGCTAGGTTTACCTTGCCACGGTTCATCAAATCGATTAGTCTGCCAGGCGTAGCCACCAAAATATGAGGGGTTTGGTCTAATTCCTTAAGTTGCTTGCGAATATCTTCGCCACCATACACCGCCACAACGCGTATTTGGGGCATTTTGCTGCTGTATTTGCGCAATTCGCTGGCAATTTGCACGCAAAGTTCGCGCGTGGGTGCCAATACCAACGATTGGGTAACCTTTTGCTTTACATCGGTTAAATGCAACATGGGCAAACCAAAGGCAGCGGTTTTACCCGTACCGGTTTGCGCCAAACCTACTATATCGTCTTGGTTGGTTAATACATAAGGAATAACCGCCGCTTGAATAGGCGACGGTGTTTCAAATCCTATTTCGGAAATACCCGATAGAATGTCGGGATGAAGACCTAAATCTTTAAATAGCATGGTGATGCGGTGAGTTGGTGTTTAGTCGTTTAGGCGTTTAGGCGTTTAGTCGTTGAGGCGACACTATTCGGTCCCTGAGCCTGTCGAAGGGCCCGAATAGATGGTAATGCGGTGTTTAGTCGTTTAGGCGATTCAACGATTTAACGATTTAACAAAAATTTCTCCCTTATTCGGGCTACGCCCTCATGAAGTTTGGCTGCGCCTCGGCATAACTAAAACTGGGCACTTTAATATCTTTGGCTTCGCCTCGGCATAGCCAAGTAAACTTGCCTCTGCACTCGGCTTGCACAAAGATTCGACAAGCTCAGTGACCGTTTTACTTCTGCACTCGGCTTGCAAAGCGACTATTTATAATACGTTTTTTTTCCGGCGTGAAGGGTATTTACCATCAACGAGCAAATGGTCATAGGACCTACGCCACCAGGAACGGGGGTGATGTACGAGCACTTAGGTGCTACTTCGTCAAATTTAACATCGCCCGTTAGTTTAAAGCCCGATTTGGTATTAGCATTGGGTACGCGGGTGGTACCTACGTCTATAATCACAGCGCCGTCTTTTACCATATCGGCTTTTACAAACTCGGGGCTACCCAAAGCGGCAATAATAATATCGGCTTTGAGGCATTGTTCTTTTAAATCGGCCGAACGGCTGTGGCAAACGGTAACGGTAGCATTGCCAGGGTATCCTTTTTGCATCATAAGCGACGCTACGGGTTTGCCCACAATGTTGCTACGGCCCAACACCACGCAATGTTTGCCATCGGTAGGAATGTTGTAACGTTTCAACAACTCTAAAATACCGGCAGGCGTAGCCGAAACAAAGGCAGGAAGACCAATAGAAGTACGTCCTACGTTGATAGGATGAAATCCGTCTACGTCTTTTTTATAGTCGATGGCTTCGATGATTTTTTGCTCTGATATGTGCTTAGGCAAAGGCAATTGTACGATGAAACCGTCAATATCTTGGTCTTTATTTAAACGATCGATGCAAGCCAACAATTCAGCTTCGGTTACATCGGCTTCGTAACGAATAAGGGTAGATTTAAACCCACATTCTTCGCACGCCTTGCATTTGGCGGCTACATAGGTTTCGCTACCGCCATCGTGGCCTACCAAAACGGCTGCCAAATGGGGTTGTTTGCCACCTGCGGCTACTATTTCTTTTACTTCGGCAGCAATTTCTGCCTTAATTTGTTGTGCTGTTGCTTTTCCGTCGATGATATTCATTGTTTAGTCGTTTAGGCGTTGAGTCGTTGAGGCGTTTAGTCGTTTAGTCGTTTAGTCGTTGAGGCGTTGAGTCGTTGACCTTCGACTTGTGACTTGTGACTTGCGACTATTTATTATCTACGTTTAAAAGGCATTTTGCCGCGGTTGTTTTGAACCATGCGCATCATTTTGCGCATATCTTCAAACTGTTTAATTAGTCGGTTTACTTCTTGAAGCGTACGGCCACTACCGTTGGCAATGCGTTGTTTGCGCGATGGAATCAACACTTGTGGATTGGCGCGTTCGTATGGAGTCATAGACTGAATAATGGCTTCGATGTGTTTAAAGGCATCGTCTTTAATGTCTACATCTTTTAAGGCCTTACCTACTCCAGGAATCATAGAGATAAGGTCTTTCATGTTACCCATTTTTTTGATTTGTTGGATTTGTTCCAAAAAGTCGTCAAATCCAAATTGGTTTTGGGCCAATTTTTTAGACATTTTACGAGCGGCTTCCTCGTCGTATTGTTCTTGCGCTTTTTCTACAAACGATACAATGTCGCCCATGCCCAAAATACGGTCGGCCATACGAGCGGGATGGAATACATCCAAGGCATCCATTTTTTCGCCCACACCCACAAATTTGATGGGTTTTTCTACCACCGAACGGATAGACAAGGCAGCACCACCACGGGTATCACCGTCTAATTTGGTCAAAACCACACCGGTAAAGTCCAATCGGTCGTTAAATTCTTTGGCGGTATTAACGGCGTCTTGACCGGTCATTGAATCGACCACAAACAAAATTTCGTGGGGATTGATAGCGGCTTTGATGGCGGCAATTTCGGTCATCATGGCTTCGTCTACGGCCAAACGACCCGCAGTATCGACAATAACCACATCGTTGCCGTTCTTTTTAGCCAATGCAATGGCGTTTTGCGCTATTTGAACAGGATTTTTGCTTTCAATTTCTGAGTATACAGGAATGGTTAATTGCTCGCCCAACACCTTTAATTGTTCAATAGCAGCAGGACGATACACGTCGCAAGCCACCAACAAAGGGTTTTTGCCTTTTTTGTTTTTCAACAAATTACCCAATTTGCCAGTAAAGGTAGTTTTACCAGAACCTTGCAAACCTGCCATTAAGATAACCGAGGGAGAACCCGTTAGTTGCAAATCTGAATGGGTACCACCCATCAAGGCAACCAACTCGTCGTGCACCACTTTTACCATCAATTGTTGGGGTTTTAACGAGTGGATTACGTCCATACCCAACGCTTTGGCTTTAACCGTATCGGTAAACGTTTTGGCGGTTTTGTAGTTTACGTCGGCATCCAACAGTGCTTTGCGCACATCTTTAAGGGTTTCGGCTACGTTAATTTCCGAGATTTTACCCTCGCCTTTTAAGATTTTAAACGAACGCTCCAGGCGCTCCGAAAGAGATTCAAACATTTTTCTTATTGACTAATCGGTTAATCGACTAATCGACTAATCGAATGGTTTTTTATTGACTAATTGGTTAATCGACTAATCGAATGGTTAATTTTATAATAATCGATTCACCGATTCACCGATTCACCGATTCACCGTCGCGGAGCGACCTTTAGTAATAGCTGCTGCCGTCAAAGCAGTGTGTACATACTTTTTCTTTGGGTAGGCCAATGGCTTTAATAAGATCGTCTACCGTATTAAACTTAAGCGATGTCATACCAAAGCGTTGGCGCATCATTTCTACCATTTTTTGGTATTTGGGCGATGCAGGGTCTACGTATTCGTGTAAATTTTTATCGTGACTACCTTCTAATTGCTCGATGATGCTACGGGTAATTAGTTCTAAGTCGTTTTGGGTGGACGAGAAATTAAGGTATCGACACGAATATACCATAGGAGGACAAGCAATGCGCATGTGGATTTCTTTGGCACCGCAGTTAAACATCATTTGCGAATTGCCTTTTAGTTGGGTTCCACGCACAATCGAATCGTCTAAGAACACCACGCGTTGCCCGTTTAGCATTTGGCGGTTGGGCAATAGTTTCATTTTGGCTACCAAGCTACGCATGCTTTGGTGCGCAGGGGTAAAGCTACGAGGCCATGTGGGGGTATATTTTAAGATACCACGTTTGTATGGAATTTTACGACCGATGGCGTAACCTATGGCGTGACCTATGCCCGAATCGGGAATACCGCACACAAAATCGGCTTCGGTATCGTCGTTTTTGCCCAATTCTTCGCCCATAGCACAACGCACGGTATCTACGTTAATGCCTTCGTATTCGCACGATGGGAAACCAAAATATACCCAAAAGAACGAACAAATTTGCATTTTATCGCCAGCAGGACGCACTTGCTGCCATCCATCGGCTGTAATTTTAAGTATCTCGCCAGGGCCAATAAAATAATCGATATCGTATCCTAAATTATGGAATGCGCTCGATTCGCTAGACACGGCTACAGCTCCGTCTTTTTTACCTACTATAATAGGTGTACGTCCCAATTTATCGCGAACGGCATAAATGGTGCCGTCTTCGTGCAAAATAAGCAACGAACAAGAGCCTTTAATTTTGCTAAACATGTGCGCTACCCCATCTTCTAAGGTTTTGCCTTCGGCAATTAAGATAGCGATCATTTCGGTTTGGTTGGTTTTTCCGCCGCTAAACTCGGTAAAATGATGCTTATTATCGAGCAAATATTGTTCTATTTCTTCAAAATTATCAATACGAGCAACGGTTACCACTGCCATGCGCCCTAAGTGTGACTGAATGATAACGGGTTGTGCATCGGTATCGCTAATAACGCCAATTCCCGATGTTGGTTCGCCAAATTTGGGCAAACCGTCTTCAAATTTAGAACGAAAATATGCACCCTCGATGTTGTGAATGGTGCGTTTCATGCCGTATTCGGGCGAATACGTAGCCATACCAGCACGACGTGTGCCTAAATGCGAATTATAGTCGGTTCCGTAAAATACATCCGACAAACAATTCTTTTTAGATATGGCACCAAAAAAGCCTCCCATAACTTTCTAAAACTAATTAGGGCACAAATGTAGCAAATAAATGAGAAATGAGAAAGGAGAAAGGAGAAAATTTTGTTGAATCGGTGAATCGACAAAAATCTCCATTCTCATTTCTGAATTCTCCTTTTTTTTACTAAATTTGCAAGCTAATTGTAATTTGCAACGATTATGGCTAAATTTCCAGATAAACGCGCTAGGGTTTGTTTATTTTTTAGGACCTTATTTAGAATGCGTTACAAAGTAACGTTGGTAAACGTAGAATGCCTAAATCAACCTGGCAGCAAGTTGGTATGGCCTACCCACATGGCGGTAATCGACCCCATGTTGGTCTTCTCTGAACTATACAAATACCCTTTACAACCTTTTGTAGACGAACGCTTTTTTGGTAACAAGGTGTTTAGAAGCATCTTGAAAGTTTTTGATAGCATTAGCGTACCCAATTTGCGCAAAAGCCGTAACGGATTAGAACAAGCCAAACAATTAAACAACCTTTGTTTAGCATCGTTACAAGCCGGAAAAACCGTTATTTTTTACCCTTCGGGGCACTGTACATCAGACGGCAAAGAAAGCCTTGGCGGACGCAACATGGCGCATACCATGGCACAAATTATGCCCGACGAAACACGTGTTATTGGTGTAAAAATTAGGGGTTTATGGGGCAGTTGCACCAGCCGTTATGGCAGAAAAGGTACTCCTCCTATCTTTCCTACTATGTTTACCAACCTATGGAAACTGTTTGTACCACGCCGCAAAGTCACCATGGAATTTGAAGACATTACCGATTTGGTACGTTCATGGCAAGGATTAGAAAAAACCGAATTCAACCACAACCTAGAAGAGTATTACAATAGTAAAGGAATAGACGAACCTAAAACGAGATAAATATTAGCAATAAATCGATTTGCCGATTAGTCGATTAGTCGATTAGTCGTCGCGAAGCGACATGAGACGACAAAATGAAACACATAAGAAACTTCTGTATTATAGCCCATATTGACCATGGTAAAAGTACGCTGGCGGACCGTTTGCTAGAGGTGACACGCACGGTTGTAGGCAAGGATATGCAAGCGCAAGTGCTAGACAACATGGATTTGGAGCGTGAGAGAGGCATCACTATCAAGAGTCATGCCATTCAAATGGACTACACCTACCAGGGCGAAAAATATACCTTAAACCTAATTGACACCCCAGGGCACGTGGACTTTGCATACGAGGTATCACGTTCAATTGCTGCTTGCGAGGGTGCGCTACTTATTGTGGATGCCACGCAAGGTATTCAAGCACAAACCATCTCTAACCTATATATGGCCATTGAACATGACTTGGAGATTATTCCAATCATGAACAAAATGGATATGGACAACGCCATGCCCGAAGAGGTGGAAGACCAAATAGTTGAACTGCTTGGTTGCAAACCAGAGGAAATTATTCGTGCTAGTGGTAAAACAGGTATGGGTGTGATGGAAATTTTGGACGCCATTGTGGAACGCATCAAACCTCCAAAGGGCGACCCTGAAGCTCCCCTTCAATGCTTGATTTTCGACTCTGTATTCAACCCATTCCGTGGCATTATCACGTATATGAAAATAGTGAACGGATGCATCAATACAGGAGACTTAGTAAAATTTGTAAATACTGGAAAACAATACAACGCAGACGAGATTGGTGTGCTACGCTTGGATATGGAACCCAAAAAGGAACTGAAATGTGGTGATGTGGGTTATATTATCTCTGGTATTAAGAATTCCAAGGAAGTGCGTGTGGGTGATACCATTACGCATGTAAACAACCCATGCGACAGTGCGATTGACGGGTTTGAAGAAGTAAAACCTATGGTCTTCGCAGGCATCTATCCTATAGACACGGACGATTTTGAAGACTTGCGTGCATCCATAGAAAAATTGCAACTAAACGACGCCGCTCTAACCTTCCAAGCCGAATCTTCTATTGCGCTTGGTTTTGGTTTCCGTTGCGGATTCTTGGGCATGCTTCACATGGAAATTGTGCAAGAACGTCTAGACCGCGAATTTAATATGGACGTTATCACCACTGTGCCAAACGTACCCTATAAAATTTACACCAAAAAAGGCGATGTATTAGAAGTGCACAACCCTTCTGGCATGCCAGACATTATGCTAATAGACCACGTGGAAGAACCCTATATCCGCGCATCGATTATCACCAAAACCGATTTTATTGGTCAAATCATGACGCTTTGCCTTGGCAAACGTGGCGAATTGATTAAACAAGAATACATATCGTCTAACCGCATTGAGTTAATTTACGACATGCCCATGGGCGAGATTGTGTTTGACTTTTACGATAAACTTAAATCGATATCAAAGGGGTACGCATCGTTCGACTACCACATGAATGGCTTTAGAACATCGCGCCTGATTAAATTGGATATTTTGCTAAATGGCGAACCCGTGGATGCGCTATCTACCCTAACCCACTTTGACAATGCGGTAACTATTGGCCGTAGAATGTGTGAAAAATTGAAAGAACTGATTCCACGCCAACAGTTTGAAATTGCTATTCAAGCTGCTATTGGTTCTAAAATCATTGCGCGCGAAACCATTAAACCTGTGCGTAAAGACGTAACGGCTAAGTGTTACGGGGGTGACGTATCGCGTAAGCGTAAGTTGCTTGAAAAACAAAAGAAAGGTAAAAAGCGCATGAAACAAATTGGTACCGTAGAGGTGCCCCAAAAGGCGTTTATGGAGGTACTAAAATTGGATTAGCAATCCAATTTTAGTAGTCAAAAGTCGCAAGTCGAAAGTCGCAAGTCACTAGTATTCGGACAGTCCGAATGTTAAATCGTTAAATCGATGAACCGCAAATCAACGATTAAACGATTGTGCGATTCATCAACAACAAGCGACAAGCGACAAAAGACAAAAGACAATCATTAAACAATTAACAATAAACACTAAACAATCATGGAAATTCCAGTATTTTCGTTGATCCCCTTTGTGATTATGCTGCTATGCATTGCAGTTGGTCCGCTTGTGGCCGAACATTGGTGGGAAAACAACCGAAACAAACTTATTGTTTCGCTTATTTTGGGCATTCCAACCGCTATCTGGTTGTGCCTTAATGGTTTGTCGGACGATTTGATTCACCAAATGGTATTTGACTATGTACCATTTATCATTCTTCTAACAGCCTTGTTTACCGTAACAGGTGGTATTCACATTGGTGGCAACCTAGCGGCTAAACCCATTGTAAACACCGCATTTTTAGGTATTGGTTACTTATTGGCATCTATCATGGGTACTACTGGTGCTGCCATGTTGCTAATTCGTCCACTTATTGAAACCAACCAAGAACGCAAACACAAAGTGCACACCATTTTGTTCTTTATTGCAGCCGTAGCTAACTGCGGTGGTTTGCTAACTCCTCTTGGCGACCCTCCATTGTTCTTGCTATACCTTAAAGGTGCTGGATTTACTTGGTTTATGGGTATGCTTCCCGAATGGGCGTTTGCTGGAGCCTTGTTGCTATTGGTATACTTTATAGTAGATACCATTATGTATAAAAAAGAAAATGCTGCCGATATTGCTAGAGATAACAACGAAAAAACCAGCATTAAAATTACTGGCAACATCAATTTCTTGTATCTAATTGGTGTGGTTTGCGCTGTAGCCTTTATCAATCCTGGCACCATTCCTGCCATGGGCGACCACCACGCTCCTATTTATGTAAAATTGCTTCGCGAAATTGTGTTGGTAATCCTTATTTTAGCTTCTTGGTTTACCACCAAACAACAAATTAGAAAAGAAAACAACTATTCTTGGGGTCCAATTATTGAAGTAGCCGTATTATTTGTGGGTATTTTTGCCACCATGACTCCTGCTTTGTTGTTCTTAAAAGCCAACGCAGATAGCCTTGGTATAACAGAACCTTGGCAATTTGTATACGCTACTGGTGCACTTAGCTCGTTCTTAGACAATGCGCCTACCGCATTAGCATTCCACAGCGTTGCTGGCGGTTTAGTAGCAGATCCTACACTACCTGGTTTGGTAGCTGGCATTGACGAAGTACTACTAAAAGCCATCTCTATGGGTGCGGTATTCTTTGGTGCTATGACCTACATTGGTAATGGTCCTAACTTTATGGTGAAAGCCATTGCCGAACAAAACAAAATTGAAATGCCTAGCTTCTTTGGCTACATGTTCAAATTCTCGTTGATTGTTTTGTTACCCATATACGTAATTACGCAATTAATATTCTTATAATAACCTAATAGTTGAGATGGAGAAAGGATATCTCTCCTTTCTCCTTTATCATTTATCATCTATAATTAACTATGGATTTATCAATTTTAACCGCCATATCGCCTGTAGACGGCCGCTATCGTGGAAAAGTAAGCGAATTAGCTCCTTACTATTCTGAATTTGCCCTTATTCAATACCGTGTTCGCGTAGAAATTGAATACTTTATTGCACTTTGCGAGTTGCCTGTACCTCAATTACAAGGCATTGACAAATCGTTGTTTGAAGCATTGCGCAACATTTATAAAAACTTTAGCCTAGCCGATGCCGAAACCGTAAAAAATACCGAAAAAGTAACCAATCACGACGTTAAAGCGGTTGAATACTTTATTAAAGGTAAATTTGACGAAATGGGCTTGAGCGATTACAAAGAATTTATTCACTTTGGTTTAACATCGCAAGACATCAACAATACCTCGGTGCCCATGATGGTTAAAGAAAGCTTGCAAAACGTATTTATTCCTGCTGTAGAAGAATTGATTGCTAAATTGAATCAATATGCCGAAGATTGGAAAGAAGTACCTATGTTGGCTAAAACCCATGGTCAACCTGCCTCTCCTACCCGTTTGGGCAAAGAAATTAAGGTATTTGCGTATCGTTTAGAAGAACAATTGGCTACCCTTAAAACCGTAAAATACACCGCTAAATTTGGTGGTGCTACCGGTAACTTTAATGCACACCACGTGGCATACCCTGCTACCGATTGGAGAGCCTTTGGCAACCAATTTGTTAGCCAATATTTGGGATTGGAACGCGAACAATGGACTACCCAAATTTCTAACTACGACCACTTGGCTGCTGTGTTTGATGCCATTAAACGCATTAACACCATTATTATTGACCTAGACCGCGACTTCTGGACCTACATCTCGATGGAATACTTTAAACAAACCATCAAAGCAGGCGAAGTAGGTTCGTCGGCTATGCCTCACAAAGTAAATCCTATCGATTTTGAAAACTCGGAAGGTAACTTGGGTATTTCTACCGCTATTTTGGAACACTTGGCGCACAAACTGCCTGTTTCGCGCTTGCAACGCGACCTAACCGACTCTACCGTGATTCGTAACATTGGTGTACCTTTGGCACACTCTGTATTGGCCATTGCTAGCACCATGAAAGGTTTGGGCAAATTGTTGTTGAACGAAAAAGCCATTAAAGCCGACCTAGAAGGTTGCTGGAACGTGGTTGCAGAGGCTATTCAAACTATTTTGCGCCGCGAAAACTATCCAAAACCTTACGAAACTTTAAAAGAGCTTACCAGAACCAACAACGAAGTAAACGAACAATCTATTGCTCAATTTATTGAAGGATTGAACGTTTCTGAGAGCGTAAAAGCCGAATTGCGTGCTATTTCGCCCTACTCGTATACCGGTATTTAATCACTAAACAAGGAACAACACAGCACCATGAATAAACTTTGGGGAGTATTAAAACGCTTTTTACCACGCTATAAAAAAGAAGCCTTTGGGGTATTCTTTTTTGGTGCGCTTTCTACCGTATTAAGTTTATTTTCGTTTGCCCTGTTTGTTCCTATTTTAGAGATTCTGTTTAAAACGCAAAACAATGTGTACGAATTAGTAGCGTTAAGCGACGTACCTACTTCTGAACTGTTTAATGCGTTAAAAAACAATTTTTACTATTACGTTACCGATTTTATAGTAACATACGGACAGGTGAAAGCACTGATTGTGCTTTCGCTTGCCCTTATTCTATTTACTTTTTTAAAGGTAATGACCTTTTTCTTAAGTTCGCTTTGCATCTGCTTTTTTCAAACGGGCGTACTTAGGGATGTTCGCAACGAACTTATTACAAAAATACTGTACCTACCCATTGGTTTCTTTTCTGACGAGCGCAAAGGCGACATCATGTCGCGCATGAGCAACGATGTAATGGACATTGATGCCTCTATTTTGGGGTCGCTAGAAATGTTGGTAAAAAACCCTATTATCATTGTTATTTATTTTATTGTATTGGCTTTGGTAAGTTGGGAATTAACCGTATTTGTGCTAATTATGCTACCCTTTGCTGGATACATTATGGGTACGGTAGGTAAAAACCTTAAAAAGGTATCGTTAGAGGTAGGCGAAGAACAAGGGGCTATTATTTCGCAGTTAGAAGAATCTTTAAGTGGCATGCGCATCATTAAGGCTTTTAATGCGGAAGAAAAAATGAAAAACCGATTTTTTGACCAAGCCAACCGCATTCGTTTAGCCGTACTTAAAGTAATTAGTCGCCAAAGTTTAGCTCACCCTATGAGTGAATTTATAGGCACTAGCATTATTGCTTCGGTTATCTGTTACGGAGGGTACTTGATTTTAAATTCTAAAGGCACCTTTGATGCTTCTGTATTTATCTACTACATTCTTATCTTTTACAGCATCATCAACCCCATTAAAGAACTATCCAGAGCTGGATACAACATTCGCAAAGGATTGGCATCGCTAGAGCGTATCGATAAAATTTTATCGGCTAAAAATCCGATAAAAGAACCCGAACACCCTAAAAGATTAAACGGCTTAAAAGACGCTATCGAATACAAGAACGTTAGTTTTAAATACGCCAATACTTGGGTATTAAAAAACATCAACCTACGTATAGAGCAAGGTAAAACCATTGCCCTTGTAGGACAATCGGGTTCGGGCAAATCTACCTTGGTAGACTTACTACCCCGTTTTTGGGATGTAAACGAAGGCGAAATTTGCATTGACGGCATCAACATTAAAGACGTTACCTTACACGATTTGCGCAGCTTAATGGGCAACGTAAACCAAGAAGCCATTTTGTTTAACGATAGTTTCTTTAATAACATTGCCTTTGGCGTAGAAAATGCCACCATGGAGCAAGTAATAGAAGCGGCTAAAATTGCCAATGCTCACGATTTTATTACGGCCACCGAACAGGGTTACCACAGTAACATTGGCGACCGTGGTTGCAAACTTTCGGGTGGACAACGTCAGCGCATTAGCATTGCTCGCGCCATATTAAAAAATCCGCCTATTTTGATTTTAGATGAGGCCACCTCTGCCTTGGATACTACATCAGAAAAATTGGTACAAGAGGCCTTAGAAAACCTAATGAAGAGCCGTACCACCATTGTGATTGCACACCGCCTATCGACCGTTAAAAACGCCGACGAAATTTGTGTTATAGATAAAGGTGAGATTGTAGAAAGAGGCACACACACCGAGCTATTGCAAATTGAAAACGGTGTGTACAAAAAGCTACAGCAGAGCCAATCGCTCAAATAACTCCGTATAAAGCGCAGGATTTTCTTCTAACACATTTCCTATTACCACCACATCGGCACCTGCATTAAAGGCGTCTGCCATGGCATCGGGTGTTTTTATGCCGCCACCTACAATGAGCGGAATGGTTAAATGTGCTTTTACTGCACTAATCATGCTAAGTGGAACGGGCTGTTGTGCTCCACTACCCCCTTCTAAATAAATGGCTTTTTGCCCTAGGTATTGACCTGCCAAAGCCGTAGCTACAGCAATATCGTTTTTGCTGCGGGGAATGGGTTGTGTATTGCTAATGTATTGCACACTGGTAAGCGAACCGCTTTCTACCAGCATATAGCCTACGGGTATAACTGGCATATTGTGCTTGTACACTTGCAAAGACGATTGAACGTGCTGACCAATTAGGTAATCGGGGTTACGACCCGATATTAAGGAAAGGTACATTAGGGCATCGGCTGCTGGAGAGAATTGAGCCGCACTGCCAGGAAATAATAACACCGGTACCGAAACGTGCTGTTTGATGTTTTCTATAACCGATGTAGTAGTATCGGTAACCATACTGCCCCCCACTAGGATATAATGAGGTGGTTGCGCTTTTAGTAAAGGCAACAAATTAGCCATCTGATTGCTCGCTTTGTGCGGGTCAATCAAGATGGCCAATTGCTTATGGTTAGCAGAAAACATGCTTATTTTTTCTTCTTTTTGGTATCGATACGACGCAATACAAAGGCTGTACGCGATGGGATGTACAATTTTAACCAACCTTTTTCTGGATCGTCGGTAGATGGCATGGTAAAGTGGTGAATGTTTTCGTCGCACAAACCAAAACCACCAAATCTAGGAGAGTCGGTATTCAAGATCATTTCGTATTCGCCTGGTTTAACCAACATACCATAATCGGTAAACGAATTGTATGGGTGGAAGTTGAATACAAACAATAAATCGTCGCGTCCGTATGCCAATACTTGGTCGCCAGAGTTATCCCAATATTTGTACAACGATACATCTTGGTATTTCTTTTGCGAGGCAATAAGTTTTACCATTTCTTCGTCAAACAAGCCCAAACCTTGGTATAAGTAGTTTGGATTGTCTACCAATTCCCATTGACGACGTGCGTATTTGTACGACCAGCCGTTTCCTTCGCGAGGGAAGTCGATCCATTCTGGGTGACCAAATTCGTTGCCCATAAAGTTTAGGTAACCACCGTTAATGGTACTTGCAGTAAGCAAACGAATCATTTTGTGCAAGGCAATACCGCGGTCTACCATATAGGTAGCATCGCCTTTTTGCATGTGCCAGTACATATCAGCATCAATTAGGCGGAAAATAATGGTTTTATCGCCTACCAATGCTTGGTCGTGGCTTTCGGCATAGCTAATGGTTTTTTCGTCACGACGACGGTTGGTTAATTCCCAGAACAAGTGACCGGGTTTCCAGTTTTCGTCGGTATATTCTTTGATGTATTTAATCCACAAATCGGGAATACCCATGGCCATGCGGTAATCAAAGCCCATACCACCGTCTTCAAACTTGCTAGCCAAGCCGGGCATACCGCTCATTTCTTCGGCAATGGTAATAGCACCAGGTTTTACTTGGTGAATCAATTTATTGGCTAAGGTAAGGTAGCAAATAGCATCGCCGTCTTGGTTCAAGTTGTAGTAATCGGCATATCCGCTAAAGGCCTCGCCCAAACCGTGGCTGCGGTATAGCATAGATGTTACGCCATCAAAACGGAAACCGTCAAATTGGAATTCGTCTAACCAATATTTGCAGTTAGATAGCAAGAAGTGAAGTACTTCGTTTTTGCCATAGTCAAAGCAAAGCGAATCCCACGCTGGGTGTTCGCGTCTGCCACCATCGTGAAAATATTGATAAGGAGTTCCATCAAAACGACCTAAACCTTCTACTTCGTTTTTAACCGCATGTGAATGCACAATGTCCATGATAACAGCAATGCCCATGCCGTGTGCAGTATCAATTAACTCTTTTAGTTCTTCGGGTGTACCAAAACGCGACGAAGCGGCAAAGAAGCTAGATACATGGTAACCAAACGATCCATAGTAGGGGTGCTCTTGAATAGCCATAATTTGAATGCAGTTGTACCCTGCTTTTTTGATGCGTGGCAATACATCGCGGGTAAATTCTGCATAGGTACCTACCTTTTCTTGGTTGGTAGCCATACCGATGTGGCATTCGTAAATTAACAATGGATCGGTATTGGGTTTGAATTTTTTATTGGCAAACACGTATGGTTTTTCGGGATTCCATACTTGTGCACTAAATATCTTTGTATTTTCGTCTTGAACTACCCTACGACACCAAGCTGGAATACGTTCGCCGCAACTTCCGTCCCAGCAAACTACCAATTTGTACAATTGGCCATGTTTAAATGCGTTATCGGGGAATACACGTTCAAACACACCGTTTTGAATACGTCTTAAACGATATTGTTCGTCGCGTTGCCAATTATTAAAATCGCCCACAATAAAAATTTCGTTTGCATTAGGTGCCCATTCGCGGAAAATCCAACCATCGTTTGTTTTGTGCAAACCAAAGTACAAATAGCCCGATGCAAAATCTGATAATTTTTGTTTACCACCGGTCAATTCTTTTTCGCGCTGAATAGCATAGTTGTATCGTCCTTCGATTGCATGACGATAAGGTTCTAACCAACTGTCGTTTTGGATAAGTTTCAAGTCCATAATTAGGTATTTTGATGTTCGTGACGTAATAAATCGTTGATGGTTTTAACGGGATTGAAGGTTTTAACAGGCACTTCGACCAACACGGTATTCCAATTTTCCATACCGCCGTTCCATAGGCCTGGTTTTTCTAATATTCTTACGTTAGTTCCGTTAATTTCTTTGTGTAATACCATGTATGATTCATGGTTGGCATATTGATTAAAATCAAAGCGTTTACCTTTATAATCGTTTACATAGCATACCATGTCAACGGGATTAAAGTGGGTGCTTGATTCAAATATTTTTAGCAATTCAGGCTTATCCTTTACCTGATGATATTCTACCAATTGTAATGACAACGTACCATCTGCATTGGTTACCCAACAAGGAATGCCACCTTGTTCGTCTTCGTTACTAACCACACCACAAACACGCAAGGGGCGATTTAGTTTTTCTTGCAAATAACTAATTTGTTCTTCGCGAGGCAAACGCAAAATATTGGCACGTTTTACGTTTAGTATATTTTCTAAAAAGTGAATAATTTCAATGAGTTTATCGTCGGGCAAGTCTTCTTTTTCTAGTAAACGCATGCATTTATTGATTTTTTTCTGCGTTTCGACCATAATACCTGCCAACATTTTTTTGTAACGAACACTTAGTTTTTTAAGTGGATCGGGGGTAGCATTATCTATGTTTTTGATAAAAATAACATTGCCGCGCAAATCGTTTAGCAAAGGCAACAAAGCACCATGACCCGATTGCACCAAAGTAAGATTACCATTGGCAGAACGATGCAATTCATTTTTATCGGTTATGGCAATGGTATTGCTACTTTCTGGCTGAACAGGCAAGGTAATGGCCACCGAAACACCCATTTTCTTTTCGATAGGGGCCTTGAATTCACGCAAAAAGTCGCGAATTTGGTCGCGGTATTTTGCTTGAACCGTATAGCACATGTTAAGTTTATTGCCTTTTACACCCGATACCATGGCACTTTCGTACATAATTTCTTGCAAGGGAGTGCGAATATCCTCGAACGAGGTGTAATATTTGGCAATCTTTTTGGGTAAGTATTTTTGCAATCGATGCGATTGGTCGGTATGGAATTTAAACAGAGCCGTGGGTACATTTTCCATGTTCAACCCTTGATCTGATAACATTAAACGGACAATGGTTTTATAATGGCCCGCTTCTATTAAATGATCGGCATCTAGCCCTGTATTATCAAGACAACAAGCGTTTAATTCGCTAAAGAAGGCAAAACTACGCAAGTGCTTAAAAAAGTTTTTTTCAAAATTAGTTCTTGGAAGGTTTGAATCGGAGTAAAGAAACTTTTTTAAATCGCGTAAAAAACGGTTCGATTGGCCAGAGGCAGGAATAAAATGACTAATATCGCGTTTGGCACGATTTAAATAAGCGTTCCAAATTCCTACAAACTCGTCTATCTCTTTATCGTTATAATAAAATATACCATCGTCTAGCTTTGCTGCACGAAGCACAGCAGGCACAGGCAACTCACCAGACAAGCAAGCTATTTGCTTCTCAATTTCCTCTTTCTCAATCCCATGGGACTGCAGAAATAGCGCGTCTTTTTCTGATAAAGTCATCTCGAATAAATTTTAGTCGAACAAATATAAAAAAGAATCTGTTAATTTCCCAACTTTTTAAGAAGATTTATTTGCTTTTTGGGCATTTTGCTCAAAATAGTTACTTTTGTAGTATGAAAACACCAGCCTACCTTACCTATCCTACTTTTATGCGTCGATATTTTTCGCAAAGGGTGCAAAAAATATCGGTGAATCCGGGTTTTTCGTGCCCTAACCGCGACGGAAAAATAAGCGTAGGAGGCTGTACTTTTTGCAATAACAGTTCTTTTAGCCCCGATTATTGCCTACAAGGCGATAGCATTACCGAACAAGTAAAAAAAGGTCTGCAATTTTTTGCACACAAGCCTGACTACAAACAGTTTATTGTTTATTTTCAGTCGTTTAGCAACACATATGCCCCTGTTGATATATTACAAAAGTATTACACCGAAGCCCTTAGCATAGAGGGTGTGGTGGGCTTATCGATAGGAACACGCCCCGACTGCGTAGAGGATGATGTATTGGACCTACTGGCCGATTTAAGCAAGAAACACTTTATTTTATTGGAATTAGGGGTTGAAAGCACCCATAACGACACGTTACAGCGCATTAACAGAGGCCACAGTTTTGAAACCAGCGTAGATGCCATACATCGGGCACATAACAAAGGCATTTTAACCGCCGCTCATCTGATTATGGGATTGCCTGGCGAAAACAAGGTACGCATACTAGAAAGTGCCGATAAAATGGCGCATTTACCCATCGATATGATAAAATTACATCAACTTCAAATTATAAAAAACACGGCCCTTGCCAAGCAATTTTTAGCCAATCCATCTAGTATTCCATTATTTTCTTGCGATGAATACATTGATTTATGCATTGACGTAATGGAACGATTAAACCCTACTATTTGCATTGAACGATTTGTATCACAATCGCCCGAAGCATGGCGCATTGCCCCTAATTGGCAGCTAAAAAACTACGAATTTGTGCATCGATTAGAGGCCCGTATTAAAGAAAGAGGTGCATTTCAGGGTAGGTTATTTCAAAATTGATTTTTTTTGATTATTTTTGTGCCTTAATTGACTTATTAGAATCTAATTATATGCCTAAAACATCGCTTCGCGGCCAACAAATGCCGCAATCGCCCATTCGGAAATTGGTTCCTTTGGCAGATCAAGCCAAAGAACGTGGGATTAAAGTGTACCATTTAAACATTGGTCAACCCGATTTAAAAACTCCAGAAGTGGCGTTACGAGCGATTCGCAACATCGACCGCGAAATTTTGGAATACAGCCCAAGTAACGGCTATAAATCGTTGCGTTTAAAATTGGCCGAATACTACAAACGATTCAAAATTGAGGTAGACGAAAACGATATTATTGTTACCACAGGTGGTTCTGAGGCTGTAAACTTTGCTTTTATGGCTTGTTTAGATCCAGGCGACGAAATCATCGTTCCCGAACCTGCATACGCTAACTACACAGCATTTGCTATTAGTGCTGGTGCGGTAATTAAACCCATTGTATCGAGCATTGAAGATGGTTTTGCCCTACCTCCTATCGAAAAATTTGAAGAACTGATTACGCCTAAAACCAAGGGTATCTTAATTTGCAACCCCAACAACCCCACGGGTTACTTGTACACCAAAGACGAAATGAACAAAATTCGCGATTTGGTAAAAAAATACGATTTGTATTTGTTCTCGGACGAGGTTTACCGCGAATTCTGCTATACTGGCGCTCCTTACATCTCTGCTTTCCACTTAAAAGGCATTGAAGAAAACGTAGTTTTGTTTGACTCGGTTTCTAAACGTTACAGCGAATGTGGTATTCGTGTAGGGGCTTTGGTTTGCAAAAACAAAGAGGTAAAAGAAAGCGTTATGAAGTTCTGCCAAGCCCGTTTAAGTCCTCCATTGGTGGGTCAAATTGCAGCAGAAGCATCGATTGATACCGAAGAAGAATACATGCTTGAAATGTACAACGAGTATGTAGAACGTCGTAAATACTTAATTGATGGATTAAACCGCATTCCTGGCGTGTACTCTCCTATCCCTATGGGTGCTTTCTATACCGTTGCTCGCCTACCCATTGACGACAGCGACAAGTTCTGCGCTTGGCTGTTGAGCGACTTTGAATACGAAGGACAAACGGTAATGATGGCTCCTGCATCGGGTTTCTATACCATGAACAACGTGGGCAGAAACGAGGTTCGCTTGGCATACGTGCTTAAAAAAGAAGACCTTGCCAAAGCCTTGTTTGTATTGCGCAAAGCATTAGAGGTTTACCCTGGTAGAACCACGATATAATGAGCCTAGCCCGTTTTATAGCGCATCGCATCCATTTTATATCGGACAAAAAAGAAGGTAAAAATGTAGCCAAACCTGCTGTACGTATTGCCACCATTGGCATTGCGTTGGGTTTGGCTATTATGCTTGTAGCCATTGCGGTGGTAACGGGTTTTAAAAACGAAGTTAGCCGCAAAGTTTTTGGATTTGGTTCGCACATTCAAATAACGGCATTAACCAACAATAAAACCTACGAGCTTCCGCCTATATCGGTATCGGACAGCACGTTACACCTACTACAAGGCATTGATAACGTAGCCTACGTGCAGCCATACGCCATAAAACCTGCTATTTTAAAAACCAACAACCATTTTCAGGGCGTAGTACTAAAAGGTGTTGACCATCGATACAACTGGGATTTTTTTGCATCGAGCCTAATAGAAGGCACACTACCCACTATTAACGACTCTACCACCTGCAATCAGGTTATCATTTCTAAGCAAACAGCCAACGATTTACAACTAAACGTAGGTGACATACTGCTTACCTACTTTATTCAAAACAACGTTAGGGTACGTCAATTTACCATATCGGGTATTTACGAAACGGGGCTAACCGATTTTGACAAGCTTTTTATTATTGGCGATTTGCAACAAATAAGGCTGTTAAATGGTTGGAGCCAACAAGAAGTAAGCGGCATTGAAATTGCCGTACATAACCTAGATTTACTAGAAGATACAGGCTACGCTATCTTTCAACATACATCGCATACCTACGGCGAAGGATACGAAAACCCTTATTATACACGCACTGCTATAGAACTACAACCACAAATTTTTAATTGGTTGGCCTTGCTCGACATGAATATGATAGTAATTCTTGCCCTAATGATGGCAGTAGCTGGATTTACCATGATTTCGGGCCTATTGATATTGATTTTAGAGAAAACCAATATGATTGGTACGCTAAAGGCATTGGGAGCCAATAATTGGACGATTAGGAAGGTATTTTTGTATCAAGCCACCTTTTTAATTGGCAAAGGCATGTTATGGGGCAACGTTATTGGCTTGTTTATCTGCTTAGCGCAACACTACGGCAAAATTATCCACTTAGACCCAAGTATTTATTTTGTAGACACCGTACCCATCGAAATAACGGTTTGGGCATGGATAGCGCTAAACATAGGCGTAGCCGTAATTACGCTTTGCATGATGCTACTACCCTCGCACATTATTGCTAAGATTAGCCCAGCAAAAGCGATTAAGTTTGACTAAAGTCGCATCGCAAGCCAAGCTTGCGATGCTCCGGTGAATCGGTGAATCGGTGAATCGGTGAGGCGATTACACTACTTCGGCAACAATAAAGTTGCTGCCGCCTACAAAGATGGCATCTTGTTCTGATGCATCGTTTTTAGCAGCTTGCAAGGCCTCTTGCACCGAAGGATAACTTTTACCGATTAAACCGTAGGTTTTTGCTAATTGCTGCAACTCGTTAGCAGGCAACGCACGGGGTATTTGCGCATTGGTAAAATAATAAACGGCATTTTTGGGCAACAAGGCTAGCATGGCATTTACATCCTTATCGTTTACCACCCCAATTACCATTCTAAGCACCTGGCACGACAACCTAGCCAATTGACCTACAATCAGTTTGATACCAGCCTCATTGTGCCCCGTATCGGCTATTATAAGCGGACTATCGCCTAATTTTTGCCACCTTCCTTTTAGCCCCGTTAATTCTACTACATGCATCAGTCCAGCAACTACAGCATCCGATGAAATGGGCATTTTTTGCTGCAACAAACGTACCGCCGCCAAAATGGTTTTCTTATTAAATCGTTGGCAATCGCCCAACAACTCAAAGGGCAAATTGCTATCGGCATCGTCTTGGGCAAACACCACAGGCGAACCCTTGCTAAGGTAAATAGGACGAAGGTTTTGAGGCGCTTCGCCTACCACTACCGGAATGCCAGGCTTGATAATTCCCGCCTTTTCATCGGCAATTTTTTCTAAGGTATTGCCCAACAAAGCCACATGATCAAAGCTAACGTTGGTAATTACACTTAATATGGGTGTAATGATGTTGGTACTGTCTAATCGACCACCTAACCCTACTTCTATAACGGCTACATCGACAGCTTGCTCTTTAAAATAAGAAAAGGCCATTAAGGTGGTTATTTCAAAAAACGATGGATTTAATTGTTCGATGATATCCTGCGATTGCTGCACAAAATTAACCACATAATCTTGTGCTATGGGTTGCCCATTAACGCGGATACGTTCCGAAAAATCGCGCAAATGTGGCGAGGTATACAAACCTACCTTATACCCTGCCGATTGCAAAATAGCCGCCAATGTATGCGAAACAGAACCTTTTCCGTTGGTTCCTGCCACATGAATGGTTTTAAAAGCGGTATGCGGATGGTTATACGCCTTAGACAAGGCCACCACATTATCTAGCCCTGGTTTATATGCAGACTGCCCTACATGCTGAAAAGCTGGCGTCTTAACATATAGGTATTGAAGTGTTTCTTGGTAATTCATAAAATCGCTAAAAATCCTTACAAAATTACACAAATCTGCATTTTTTTGCTATATTTACCAACATAAACTTTAAAAATCATGACTATGGGAGCGAAAAAGAATTTTGTGTTAGACACCAATGTCATTTTACACGACTACAAGTGTATCTACAATTTCCAAGAAAACGATGTGTACATACCCATTGTGGTATTGGAAGAGTTAGACAAATTTAAAAAGGGCAACGAAGAGATTAACTACAACGCGCGTCAGTTTGCCCGCGAAATGGATTCGATTGTTACCGGAGACGATTTTTTTGAAAAAGGAGCTCAGATTGGCGAGGGTTTGGGTAGATTATATGTGGTACTTACCAAAGAAATGTCTAAAAAAATAGCCGATGCTTTTATGGAACGTACCCCCGACCATCGCATTTTGGCTACTACCGAGGCCGTACAAAACGAGCACCCCAAGATGAAAACCATTTTGGTTACCAAAGACATTAACCTGCGCATGAAAGCCCGTGCGGTTGGTTTGCTTACCGAAGATTATTTTAACGATAAAATTACCAATAAGGATATTTTTGACCGCGAGCAAGAAACTTTTGAAGGCATTGACGGCGAAATTATTGACAGAATGTACAGCACCGCAGCAGGCGTAAGTGCCGATGTACTGCCTTTTAAGAAAGATTTACTCCCCAACCAATACTTTATTTTAAAAAGCGAACGCAATAGCATCATGGCCCGCTACGACCACGAACTAGATTGCGTAGTAAAGGTTCAAAAAGAACGCACCTATGGTATTGAACCCCGCAATGCCGAACAAACTTTTGCCCTTAACGCCTTGCTAAACGACGATATTAAATTGGTTTGTATTACGGGCAAAGCAGGTACCGGTAAAACCTTACTAGCCTTTGCTGCCGCACTAGAAAAAGCCAACACCTACAAACAAATTTTATTGGCACGTCCTATTGTGGCATTGGCCAACAAAGATATTGGCTTTTTGCCAGGTACCGAAAAAGACAAAATTGCCCCTTACATGCAACCTCTTTTTGACAACTTAAACGTTATTAAGCATCAGTTTAGCGCCGAAAGCCGCGAAATAAATGCCATTAACGAGATGCAACACAGCGGACAATTGGTCATTGAAGCGTTGGCATTTATTAGAGGACGTAGTTTATCGGACGCCTATATTATTGTGGACGAAGCGCAAAACCTAACACCACACGAAATTAAAACCATCATTACCCGTGCTGGCGAAAATACCAAGGTGGTGTTTACTGGCGACGTTCAACAAATTGACCATCCTTATTTGGATATGCTATCGAATGGACTAGCCTATACCATCGACAAAATGAAAGGACAAACCATTTTTGCACACGTTAATCTGATTAAGGGAGAACGTAGTTATTTATCGGAATTAGCTAGTAATTTACTATAAAAATTGTATCTTCGTGCCCATTATGATAAAGCACCTAAAAAAACACATCTTATTACTAAGCATTTTATTGGGAAGCATGGGTAACCTACAGGCTATGACCTTTATAGGT
>JAFOFC010000056.1 GCA_017387515.1 Paludibacteraceae bacterium | reverse complement strand
ATTAAACGGATTAACCGAATGAACCGTACGAGCTATTTCTACACCTGCAGGAGGAGCATCGGTAGTATATTGCGTTTTACCAGGAAACAAAAACGACGGATACTGCAAGGTAAACGTTTCTATTTTCACCTCAACACCCTCTTTTTGATACTGCTGCGCTATACACTCGTTAAAGGTAGCCAAACCACCTCTATAGGGATGAGCCGGACCGATGATTATTATTTTCATATTGATTGTTTAGTCGTTTATTCAATGCTTCGCATTTCATGAAATTTCTCGTGACTCGGCATAGTCAAGTAAACTTGCCTCTGCGCTCGCTACTCGAAATTTTAGTCGTTGAGGCGTTGAGGCGATTCAATCTGACGACATTTGGTGGAGGTTGGCCGACCGGAAACCAAGTCGGAAGATGAAGCGCCGAAACATAAATCATTTAAGCGATTACTCTATTACAGTTTATTTTGCAAATATAAGGAATAATGCCGTATATTTGCAATGTAAGAATTGCAAACAATGCCAAAAAAGATATACTACATATTCCTTATTTGCTGTTTTTGTGCCTGTTCAAATTACCACAAAGACACCAACCAACAAACCATACTTTACCAAACGGACAGTTTACAATTTGCCCAACATTTTAGCATACAACACGCTAACAACCACACCCTGCTAACCATTCACAACCCCTGGCACAAAGGGCAAACCCTTGGAAAATATTATTTGGTAAAACACGATAGCATTTCTACCCCCAGCGACGGTAGCAAACTGATTGTTCCTCTACAAAAAATTTGTATCCAATCTACTCCTCATATCGGTTACATCGATGCCCTACAACAGGCCAACACTGTAATTGGTGCGTGCTCGCCCCACTTATTTTACAGTCCAACCATCGTCCAACAATACATTAACGGCAAAGTAACACATTTAGGCGATGCCTATCAAATGCAATTGGAAACCATTAGTCAATTAGCCCCCCAAGCCATTTTTACCACCGCCTACCCACAAGCCGACAAACAAACAGAACGCCTGCAAGCCCTAGGCGTTCCCGTTATTCCTACCGTAGAATGGACAGAACCCAACTTATTAGCCCGCGCCGAATGGATTAAAGTTTGGGGAATATTATTTAACCAAACCGCCATGGCCGATAGTATTTTTACGGTCACTACACAAGCATACCATCATTGGAAAAACTTAGCACAAACAGCCAAGCATCAGCCAAGTATTCTAAGCGGTTTACCCTATAAAGATACTTGGTACCTTCCTGGAGGCAAAAGTTTTATGGGGCAACTATTCAAAGACGCCAATACATCCTACTATTTTCAAGACACAGCAGAAGAAGGAAGCCTTCCCGTTTCTATAGAGACGGTATGGTACTATTTTCACCAAGCAAGCATTTGGGTAGGCATCGATGCCGACAACACCCAACAACTATTGCAAATGGACAATAGATTGCATAATTTTATGGCAGTAAAAAACAACCAATTATTTCACTATAGAAAACGTATCACGCCACAAGGAGGAAACGATTTTTGGGAAAGCGCCGTAGTTTACCCCAATAGATTATTACACGATTTACTTATAGTAACACACCCCGAACTATTACCCAACGATACCACCTATTACATAGCACCACTGCCATGAAAAAAACATCCTATATACTACTATATAGTATTCTTACCTTACTATTAGCAGGATTGCTAATCCTAGATTGTTGCCTTGGAAGCATCATCATTACACCATCCCAAATTTGGGATAGCTTTACCAATACCCCTAACGATGCCGTAATGGGCATTTTACAGCATTTTAGGTTTCCCAAAGCCATTACAGCATGCATAGCAGGGGCGGGATTGGCCGTAGCAGGCCAACTGATGCAAACTTTATTTGCCAATCCATTAGCAGGACCCTATGTATTAGGTGTAAGTTCTGGTGCAGGATTAGGCGTTGCTTTACTACTTTTAGGCAGTTCGCTACTTCCAGCTATTTTAGTGGGCAACATATGGTTGCAAATCATAGCAGCTATACTAGGAGCATTGGTAGTAATGATATTAGTACTAATAGTTTCGGCACGCACATCCGACACCATTTCTTTGCTCTTGGTTGGCATGATGTTTGGCAGCATTGCAGGGGCACTCATTAATGTTTTGCAAAGCATAAGTAACCCAGAAGCGCTTAAAATGTATGTAGTATGGTCGATGGGAAGCATTGGTGCCGTTACTTGGGATATGCTGGTTATTATGATTCCATTAGTAGCAATAGGATTACTGTGCTCGCTCTTACTATCCAAAAAATTAAACGCATTGCTACTTGGCGAAAATTACGCCGTAGGTTTAGGCGTATCAATGGGATGGACACGCACTTGGATTATACTAATCACCTGCATTTTAGCCGCTACCATAACAGCCTTTACCGGCCCAATCGCCTTTATTGGCATGGCCGTTCCGCACATTGCCCGAGGCATATTTAAAACCTCCGACCACCGAACCACATTGCCTGCCTGTATATTAATAGGTGCATCACTATTGCTTTTGTGCGATTGTTGCACCCAACTACCCATTAGCGATTATACCCTGCCCATCAATGCCATCAGCTCACTTATTGGCGCTCCCATCATTTTATGGGTCATTATTAAAAATAAACACCTGCATCAATAATGGAAAATACATACACCCTACTAAGCACCAAAATGCTGTCTATTGGTTACAGCAAACAAAAACAGTTGCATAAAAACCTTATGCTACAACTAAAGACCGGCGATATGGTAGGCTTAATTGGCCCAAATGGAGGCGGAAAATCTACCCTTATAAGAACGCTAGCAGGTTTACAACCCGCCTTAGAGGGAACCATATACATAAAAAACACACCACTTAACAAATTAAGTGCTACACAACGCGCCAAATACATTGCCGTAGTGCTAACAGACAGCATTAGTACCCAATCGTTAACCGTTAGGCAATTGGTAGAGATGGGACGTTTTCCTCATACCAATTGGGCGGGTAAGTTACAAGAAGAAGACCACAAAATGGTAAGCAAATGCATTGAACAAGTGCATTTAACCCACAAAGCCAACCGTTTTTACAACGAACTATCGGACGGCGAAAAACAACGAGTTATGATAGCCAAAGCTTTGGCACAAGACACGCCCATCATTTTTCTAGACGAGCCCACCGCCCACCTAGACCTACCCAATACCATAGAGATTATGCTGCTATTACAACATTTGGCAGTGAGCACACAAAAAGCCATCTTACTTTCTACACACCAACTAGAATTGGCCCTACAAGTATGCGACAAGCTATGGTTACTAACCGCCAAAGGCATCCAAAGAGGCATTCCAGAAGACATCATACTAAGCGGCCACCTAGACAAAACCTTTACTCCACAGCAATTTTATTTTGACGATTCTATTGGCAACTTTCGTATTAAATATGCTACCAACCAATACAGTATTCAACTAAAGGGCGAACCATGCAAACAGCTGTACTGGACCCAACGATCGTTAGAGAGATTGGGATATGCCATAAACCAAAAGGCCGATTGTAGCATTTCATTGCTACAAACCGACCCTTTAAAATGGGAATTTGCCAATCCCCTATATACCGAGTGTTTTTACACCCTCGAGAACCTATTAGACAGCCTACAAGAGTACCTTAAGAAGCATGCTTAATGCTTTTTTTGCCTTGCAAAGCCATTACACGTTGCAACAACGTAGGGTGCGAATAATGCACAAATACAAAAGCAGGGTGAGGCTGCAAGTTAGACAAGGCCGTAGACGACAATTTCTTTAAAGCACCTATTAAATCGTCACCCAATCCAAACGACGCCGCATAAGCATCTGCTTGATATTCATTACGACGCGAAAGACTATGTATAGCCAAACCCAATAAGGTTGAAATGGGCGAATACAAAATACCAAATGCCATAATGCCTAAGTGGAAAGAAGGCAACTGGCCACCCATCGCTATCGACAAGGCAGGGCTAGCTACAAAATAACCCAACAAAGCAAACATAAGCAAATTACTCAACAACGACACAGTAATCATACTACGGGTATGTTTGTGCTTGTAATGACCTATTTCGTGTGCCAACACAGCCACAATTTGCTGCGTAGTAAGTTCTTTTATAAGCGTATCGTATAATACGATGCGTTTTTTAGCACCCAAACCACTAAAGTAAGCATTGGCTTTGGTAGAACGTTTAGATCCATCAATCACATAGATATTGGTAAGTTCAAAACCTGCTTCTATAGCAAAGCCTTCAATAGCATCGCGCAACTCGCCCGCTTCCAATGGAGTTTGTTTGTTAAAAATAGGTACAATCCACTCCGAATAAAACATGGTCATAAATAGCGAAAAAGCAGATACCACACCCCAAGCTATCAACCAAAAATACGTAGGTACAAGGGTATAAATCAGGGTAATAAGTCCCAATATAACGCCACCCATTACTGCCGACAACAATAGATTTTTAATTTGGTCGCCAAAGAACACTCCTTTAGTTGCCTTATTAAAACCAAATTTTTCTTCGATTACAAACGTACGATAATAGTCAAACGGCAAATCTATCACAACATTCACCACCATAATAACACCAAAAAATGCCAAACAAAGCCACACTTCGTTTGTTAACCATTGGCGCAACCATTCATCCAACCAGCCATACAAACCTAACGACAAGGCTATCAGCGATATCACTACCGAAAAAGAAGAAGAGAATACCCCAAATCGATAATTAGTCATAGAATAAGCTTGCTGTTTTTGGTACTTTTCTTCGTTAAACACACCCGCTAAAATAGATGGAATAGGTTTACCAAACCAACTGGCATTTAAACGCGAAATGCAACGTTCAATAATGAATTCAATCACAACAAAGGCTATAATTAGCCAAAAAACAACGTTATACATATTAAAATTTAAATTGAAGTTTTAAATTAAATTGCCTGCCTGTCAAATAGTTAGGAACAGCATATTGCGCATCGCTAGCAATAGTAGACACCCAATAGTAAGAGTTTACATTATTAAAACCAAACAAATTAAGCACCTCAAAGGCAACCAAAATTTGCCTAAATGGCTTAAAAAATCCCCTACCCATCCAAGGGTCCTTACCTTTTTCAAACACACGCGATATACCCAAATCTACCCTTCGATAATCTGGTGCACGCATGGAAGCAGAAGACTGCATGGCTCCAGGGGCTCTAACGGGCAATCCCTGTGCCCAGTTAAACAGCACATGCACGCGGTATTGTGGTAAGCCTGGTATATAATCCTGAAAAAATAGCGAAATATTGTACAATTGGTCGGTAGGACGTGGCACATACTTATTATCTTCTCCTATGACACTCTCCATGGTACGCATCAACGAGAATCCCAGCCAAGAGTCTACCCCAGGTACCATCTCGCCAAAGAGTTTAACATCCAATCCTGCTGCATAGCCATGCGAATCGTTTCGGCCTGCATAGGTAATTTTCATGTTATCTACTGCATACGGATTAATGTTATTTAGGTGCTTATAATACACCTCTAACGACAACTTAAATGGATGTCGTAAAAACTGATAATAATAATCCATACCCGCTATAAATTGCAAAGAACGCTGCGATTTAATCTCCTTATCTAAAAAAGTAGTTAGCCCACCATTTACCGTAATCGTATCCTTTATTTCTTTGTAACCAGGCGATTGATAATACAATCCGGTAGCAAATCTAAATCGAATATCGGGTTTAATATCGGGGAAATAGGCAATTACCAACCTAGGGCTAATGGTAGCTTCATTATTAAACGACCAATAGTTAAATCGCACCCCACCATTAAACGACATAATCCCCCCTTTGCGCAAGTGCCAACGGTATTCATCCTGCACATATCCTCTTATTTTAAAAGCATTTAATCGGTTATCTGCCTGCAAACTATAAAATAAGTTGGGTTGAGCATCGTGGTAAGGCACCGAATAACCCGACGAATCGCGCATTTCCCATTCGCTAATGGTTTCGTTTACCAACTCCTGGGTAAAATCTATACCCCAAGAAAGCGTATTATTATCGGTCAATTTAACAGATCCGTCGTGAGCTGCCTTAATAACCAAGGAGTTCATCTGATTACGAGCATGTTCGTAGTAGTTGCCTACACCTGTTTGCTCGCCCATACTACCATCTACCGAATACACTTTATTTAACCAATACTCGCCTTCTATGTCGTAGCTAATGCGTTCGTCTGTATAAAAGGCAGATACCGTTAGTCCCAATTTCCACCTATCGGTAGGTTTATAAATGGCCGATAGCGCTCCAAACAAGGTTCTAAACCTATCTTGTTCTTTACCAGAAAAATAGATAGTAAAATTTTGTAAATCGCCCAAGGTACCAAAAGTAGTAGAACGAGTCTGTGGCGCAAAATTATACGTATTTTGCGATATATTTGCCAAAAAGGCAAGTTCTACTTTGGGATGAGGATTATAGGTGATGTACGTTTGATAATCCAAGAAATTAGGATCGTACTCACCACTGGTTTGCAGGGTTCCTAGTAGCCAGGAAGCATTTTTATACCTAAATCCGTGTATTTGGCTGTATTTTTGGTTGGACGAACCTATATAAGCCGTAGCTCCCATAAAACTACCCCCAATTCCCGCTTCAAAACGATAAGGTTTACGATAGGTTATTTCCAAAACAGATGACAGTTTATCGCCATACTTAGCATCAAAACCACCTGCCGAGAATTGCACATTACCAGCTAAATCGGGATTTACAAAACTTAAGCCCTCTTGCTCGCCCGTACGCACCAAATAGGGGCGATACACTTCTATACCGTTAACGTACACACTATTTTCGTCGTAGCTACCCCCACGTACCGAGTACTGCGAACTAAGTTCGTTATTGGAACTTACCCCCTGAAAGGTTTTAACCAGCGATTCAATTCCTCCTATTGTAGCATTGGGCATTACCTCTAAGGTGGTTACATCCAATTGATGTGCCATGGTGTGTTGCAATTTTCCACCTTGTATCTGAACATCAGAAAGTTGCTTGGTATCTTCGCGCATAAACAAATCCATGCGGCGCTCGCTACGTTTTTTATCGGTAAAAGCAAAAAACTTTTTTTCTGTACGGTATCCCACATGCGAAAATTCTATCCAAACCGAATCCTTATCGGTCAAAACCTCGTAGCCACCTACCGAATCGGTCATGGTATGCCAATTTTCGGTTAACACCGACACGTCTACATGAGGCATCAAATCGCCGTTTTCGGCCCGGACGTATCCATGCACACGGTTTACGGCCACTACTTGTAAAGTAGCCACCATAAAAATGATGCATATACCCAAAAAACGCCTCATGCAACTTTCTGTATTACAACAATTTAATCTTAGCAAATTTAAGCAACAACAAACGCTCGCCCGAGTGTTCAAACTGCACCCGGATGCGTTTACCATCGGCCGAATTTTCTACATGCACTACGGTACCTTGCCCAAAACGTTCGTGCAAAATACGTTGCCCTACCGACACCTCTGTTACTGTATTAAACCCTCCAGCCGAGGCCACAGGGGCAGTAGGTTGAGCCACTGTTTGCACACGCGCCGTGGTTCTTAACCCACCTTTAATACTACCAGGCAATGTACGATTACCTGTATACGATCCTCTGGTAAAAAACGATTCGTCTTTTTTAGTAAAATCGTATGCAGCAGGTTGTTTACCGCGCACCGACAAGCACTTGGTATCTATTTCTGCAATAAACCTACTGGGCGATGTATAATTGGTTTTACCGTTACGAAAACGCGATTTAGCATACGTCATGTAGCAACGCTTTTTGGCACGGGTAATGGCCACATAGAGCAACCTTCGCTCTTCTTCTATGCCTTCGCTAGTTTCTCCGTCGCGCGTACTAGGAAATAATTCTTCTTCTAACCCTACAATAAATACCGTATTGTATTCCAAACCTTTGGCAGCATGCACGGTCATCATCGTAACACGCTCTACCCCATCGTCGGCATCGGTATCTGCATCGGTTAGCAACGACACCTCTGTTAAATATTCTGCTAAAGTAGGCGACACGCCTTCTTCCTCTACACGTTTATCTACGTACTCCCTAATGCCCTTTAACAACTCATCAATGTTTTGTTTATCGGTCTCCGATTCTATATCGTGCGTAGCTTGCAACAGGGTAATAATACCCGAAAAATGCACAATTTCTTCGGCAATCAGGTATGCATCCTTCTCTGCCAACTGACTGGCAATAGCTGTAAGCGACTCGGTAAACTGAATCAGTTTTTTAGCCGTTCCTTGATTTACTGGCAAATTAAATGCCAACGGATTGGCAGCTACCTCAAACAACGACACTTGTTGCGTATTAGCCACTTCTTTTACCTTATTAACCGTGGTATCGCCTATGCCACGGGCAGGAAAATTGATGCAACGTTTAAAGGCTTCCTCGTCGGCAGGATTTACCAACAAACGCAAATAGGCCAATACATCCTTAATAATCTTGCGTTGGTAAAACGATTGCCCACCGTATATTTTATACGGTATGCCATGCGACCTAAATGCATCTTCTAACACGCGCGATTGCGCATTGATGCGGTACAGCACCACCATTTCGGAGCGTTGTTCTTGGCGATTACGTAGCAAAGACTGAATGCGCATAGCCACCATATTCGCCTCTTCTATATCCGAATAAGCTTCCAACAATAGCAACGGATCGCCTATTTCGTTTTCAGAAAAAACCTTTTTGGGGATACGCCCCTTGTTATGCGCAATTAAACTATTGGCCGCCTCTACCAGGTATTTGGTAGAACGATAGTTTTGCTCTAACTTAAACAATTTAGATTCGGGGTATTGTTTTTGAAAATACAGAATATTGCTAATATCCGCCCCTCTAAAAGCGTAAATACTTTGCGAATCGTCGCCTACCACGCATATACGGCGATGCTTAGCCGCCAACGCCTTTAGCAACAAATATTGGGCATAGTTGGTATCTTGATACTCGTCTACCAAGATATATTGAAACCTATTTTGGTATTTTTCCAATACCTCTGGGTGTTGTATAAACAGCTGGTTGGTTAGGCACAACATATCGTCAAAATCCATAGCGCCAGCCTGCTTTAAGCGGCGTTGGTATTCAGTATAAATCTCTTTAACCTTGGGTATGCGCATCATAAAATCTAACGATCGCCCATTGGCATCATCGTACTGTTGTGGCATGACCATTTTATTTTTAGCCGATGATATACGCGATAAAACAACAGACGGTTTGTATGTTTTTTCGTCTAGTTGCATTTCTTTTACTATCGCTTTTATTAGGTTTTTAGCATCCGCTGTATCGTAAACGGTAAAGTTAGAGGGCAAACCTATGTGAGCAGACTCGGTGCGCAATAGCTTAGAAAACTGAGCGTGAAAAGTACCCATAGCCAAATATTGAGCCTTTTCGGGGCCTACCATTTGGGCAATGCGATCTTTCATTTCTCGGGCTGCTTTATTGGTAAAGGTCAAAGCCATAATTTGATAAGGTTTTAACCCCACCACCTCTAGCAGATACGTAATTTTATAGGTCAGCACCCGTGTTTTACCAGATCCTGCCCCTGCAATTACCAACGAAGGACCTTCGTTGTACATAACCGCAGCCTTTTGTGATTCGTTTAATTGAGAAATAGACATAATACGCTAAAGTTAAGCAAATATAGACAAAAAAAACCGAGACATACATCTCGGTTTCTATCATTTTACCGTTCTACTCGTTAATAAAAATTAATGCGATTATCAATAATTTCAGCACTGTTTTTTAACGATTCAAAAGTAGTATACACAAATGGGTTGCGGTTGGTATATTCGGCAATTTCGGCAGCAGCATTGAATTCACCTTGAGGAACTTCCGATACCAATCTGATAGCGAACACACCAATAGAACCCTTAACGTATTGAATTTGTTTGGTTGCCAACAAAGCAGGAATGCATCCAGCCACCATAGGTTCACGGCCAATATTAGGAATAAAGGTTGAAGACAACGATACATTTTGTGCAGAAGCAACCGCACCTAATGCTGCTATATTTTCGCCAGCAGCTTTCATATCTTCAATGATTTTGTCGCCTTTTTTATCTTGAATAACGGCTGCTTTTACTTGTGTTTTAACCGTTTCGAACGATTTGGTTCCAGCAGGGATAACTTGATCTACCATAGCAACCACAAAGTTTTTACCACATTCGTATACTTCATCGGTTACGTTGCCTGCTTTTTTACCAAATGCCCAACGAATTAGTTGACGAGAGTCTTCTAAGTTGCCTACGCGAGCATCGTTTTTACCAATGGTATATGTACGAATATACAAACCTTGTTCTGCTTTAGCGCTATCTACAAAGGCAGTAGCAGTATTGTTTTGTGCAACATAAGCACTGGCTTGTCCATAAATAGCACCATAGGTTTGCGAGCCTGCTTCTACTTTACGTTGCAACACACATAGTTTTACTTTTTGAACAGGTTTGGTGGTTTCGGTTACCTGAGCAATTTGAATAGCACCACCCATGGGGAAAGTAAAGATTTCTTTTGGTTTAGCAGCAAAACAAACTTTGCTAAATTCTAGGTCAATTTCGCCTTCTTTAAACCAACCTAAATCGCCACCATTTTGAGCCGTTCCTGCCAACGAGTATGCCTTGGCTACGGTTGCAAAATCGGCACCACCCTTAAGCACGGCCACTAAACTATCAGCCAATTGTTGGGTTTTCTCTGCATCGGCAGCTTGTACCAAAATATGACGTACTTTAATCGAATCGGGAGCAGATATACCTGTTTCTACAATACGAGCCATTTTGTAGGTGTTGCCAAACAAAGTTGGACCAAACACATCGCCTGCTTTACCAGAGAAAGCAAAGGCTTTTAAATCGGCGTCTACATTCTTTTCAGAAACGGCTATACCTTGATAAGGAACATCCGAGTTTTGGTTATTGATAGCAACATAATCAGCAGATGTTGCAAAATCGTTTTTCAAGTCGTTAATCCATGCTTCGGTTTCGGCATAATCTTGAGCAGAAGGAGTAATGGCAAACGACAACACTTTAATAACACGTTGCTCTTCTTTTTGATTAAAAGCATTGATGTTTTTGTTGTAATATTCTTTCAACTCTGCATCGGTTACAGGGAACAAAGAATCGGGTTGATTGTAGTAAGGAACTTGAACGTACTCAATATTGGCAGCTTTTTTAGCATTGTATAGTGCTTTAGCATCAGCATCGTTGTAGTTGATGGCAGAAACTACCATGGTATTGTATTTGTTTTCTAGCAATTGTAAACGAATATTACGTTCTACGTATGCCCAATATTTAGCATAATCGCTAGTAGGTTCTTGGTCTACAATTTGCAACAATTGCACCAAGATATTCTTGTCAAAACGATTGGTTTCTGGGTTAAACAACAAACGCAAATTGTTCAACATAGGATTTGGATTGTCGCTTAAAATTTGGTCTGCCAATTCTTCGTCAGAAACGGTAATGCCTGCATCTTGGCATGCTTGACCATAAAGCACTTCTTGCAACCACATATTCCATACGGTTTCGCGTATTTGGCTGGTGGTTTGTTCGTCTAAGTTAGCCTCGCCACGTTCAATTTGGAAGAAAGCTTTGGCTTCTTCTACGCGTTGCTCAAATTCGGCAATTTCTATTTGCTCTCCGTTTACTTCGCCTACCAAGGTACGCGATTCGCCAAACAAGCTATTAAAATCTACCCCAGTAAAAATAAAAAGAAACAATGCCAAACCTATAATACAGGTTAATAGCACACCTCTTTGTCTGATTTTTTCTAATGTTGCCATAATTTATTTTGTTATTATTTTGATTTCAATTTTATGAAAGTGCGAAGATAATGATTTTTTACAAAAAAGGGTAAAAAATTAAGCATCTTTTATCAACTTAAGCAATTCAATTTTATTTTTTGATGCCTTGATGATTTTAAGGGTATATTTTTCTATTTTAATTTGCTCATTTATCTGTGGAATGCCTTGATATACATGCAGAACCAATCCTGCTAGTGTTAAGTAATCTTCCGACACGGGCAATTGCAAATCGAACGTTTCGTTTAAGTAATCAATCTCTAAACGACCCGAAAAAACATATTCATTATCGTTAATTTTCTTTTCTACGTATTCTGGCGTATCGTGTTCATCTTCTATTTCGCCAAAAATCTCTTCAACAATATCTTCTAGGGTAACAATACCTGCGGTACCCCCAAATTCGTCCACCACCACGGCTATGCTCTTCTTTTTTAAAAGCAACATATTCATTAGTTTATTGGCAGCCATGGTTTCTGGCACAATGGGGGCAATAATAATTTGCGATTGCCAGCGTTCTGGCTTAGTAAACAACTCGTTAGAGTGTACATATCCCACAATGTTATCGATATTATCTTGGTATACCAATAGTTTTGAATACCCCGTTTCTACAAAGTGTTGACGCAATTCTTCTACCGTACAATCGTATTCAACGGCCTCGATTTCTGTTCTAGGCACAATACAGTTGCGCAGTTTTACTTTTGACAAGTCTAGCGCATTCTGAAAGAATTTTAAATCGTTTTCTACTTCTTCTTCGGATGTTTCTATCGATTCGTGTATCAAGCGGTCTAAATCTACCCTACCCACCAGATATTGATTGGTTTGCTCAGTAGGCATACCAAAAAGACGCATAATACTACCCGACAACCAACTCATAAACAAAGAGATAGGATACAATAGCACATAAAACAACAGCATGGGTACGGCAAAAAATCGCAACCAGCCATTAGAGTTGATTTTAAAAATCATTTTTGGCAAAAACTCGCCTGTTATTAAGATAACCACCGTAGACACAAAGGTTTGTGCCAAACCCACCAACGCCGCATTAGGAAGCAAATTGGCTAAGAATGGTTCTAATAAAACGGCCATTTCCATACCATATATAACCAAGGCGATGTTATTTCCTACTAAAATGGTAGAAATATACCTATCGGGATGGGCATAAAAAATGGACAAAATAGAAGAAGTTAAACTTTCTTTTTGCATATCCATTTGCAAGCGCAACTTATTGGACGTAACAAAAGCTATCTCCATACCCGAAAAAAAGGCAGAAAACAACAAGGTAAGCAAAATAAAAAATATGGTTGTACTACTTATCATAAGCTATGAATACAAAAAAACTTGTTTTATGGAGCTGTATTAGCAGCGGGTTGTTCTTCGTCTAAAGGAATAACACCTTGTGTTTTTTCTATCACATACCGTGTCAAATTCTTATTAGAATGCATACCAATACCTGTAATAATGCGGTCTTTTTGCGTCACTTTTACAAACTGATCGGTATAAATTTTATCGTTACGGGGTTCGGCTATTAACTTATCCGTTTCAAAGCACTCATCGTGTACATTTGTAACACGCACAGAATCATACAATTCCCATACATCATCGTTGGTAAAGTAAATAGCATATTTGGCATCCACCCTAGAATATACATTCAAGAATTCGTCAAATCTATCCATGTGCAAGCCTTGCGGAAATAACCAATAGGGACGTTCTGCTTTATCGTACACCAACCATTCGGGAGTTTCTACCCTATACCGGGTAACACCCGAGTCGGATACCAGCGTAACAATGTTGTACGACCGCATAATGGCCAACGAATCGCGCGCGGATGTCAATTTAGAATCGTTCTTAATAGACGAACTACAAGCCGATAAAACAAGTATAACGACCACTCCAAGAGTAGTCGTTACACTAGGAATAATATGTTTAATACCTTGTATCAAATTAGTCGCGGCAACGAACATCTTCGTTCATCCATCCACCAATGTGGAAGATAGTACCAGGTTTCAATTCTGGTTTAAAGAATACATCTTCTTTAGATGGATAGTGTTGACGATATAAGTTGATTAGTTTTTGTGCTTCTGCGGTACAATCAGGATCTACACTTTTAGCTTTTTCTAGTTTGTCTACAGCAGCCCAGAATACGGTTTTTGCCAAAATTTTATCGTCGCCAAATGGGTTGCTATCAGCATACATCATAGCAATGATAATGTATGGTTCGCCTTCGGCATTGTTGTAACCAATAGCTTCGTAAGCAGCGCTACGAGCAGCAGCATAATTACCCATTTTTTGCAACACCACGGCTTTGTGATAAGCATAGTCGTATTTTTGAGCGGGATCTTCTTGCAAAGCAGTTGCTTCGGTAAAGAAATCAACAGCAGCTTTATAGTTTTCTTGTTTGATAGCTTGATAAGCGCATCCAGCAGCGGTTTCGGCAGTTGGATTCAACTTGTGCGAGTAAAGCGAAGCGGTAAAATAAACATCCGATTCTTTGCATCCAGCCATGCGGAATACTTTAATAATTTTATTCAAGGCTTCTGCATTTTCTTTTTCGGCTTCTACTTTTGCGGCAAACACACCTTCTAAGGTTTTGCAATCGGCAGCACCACTAGACGAGAAGATATTATCAATATTGCTACGAACTACTTTGTAGTTTTCTAGTTGTTTATCGGCCATAGCAATACGTTTATCCAACATTTCGCCTACGCGTAAATATTCATCAATAAAGTTAGCACGATGCGCTTCTTTGTCCAATTGGTATTGTTTTTCTAACATTTGGAAATACGAGTTGATAACATCGGCATCAGCATTGTGCATACCATGATCTACGGCTTGTTTTAACCAAGGCAATACTTTATCTAACATAGCAGCATCGCCAGAATAGTTCATATAGTCAATCGCTTGACGACCACGAATCCACGCTTCTGAATATTTACGATCTACACCAAAGTATTGAATACGTTGTTCGTAACATTTCATTAGCAAGTCAAACCATTGTTGTTTTTCGGCAGCAGGCGCTTTGATTAATTTTTGTACAATCAAGAAAGCACCGTTACCATACAAGGTACGACCACCGGCTTGAGGAGCTTCGTCAAATACAATTTTCCAGCTGTTATAAGCTGCATCGTAATCTCTGATTTTATAGTAAGTTTGATACAAACTTAAATTTTCCAAGCAACGAATGCTATCTTCGCCTGTACCAAATTTACTGCCATCGTCAACGGCTTTAACTGCAAACATGGGCATGGAAAACAATGCAACCAATCCCAATAAAAAATACTTTGTCTTCATAGCAAATTTATTATGTTTTTGATTTTGTTGATTAGACGACCTATCTTAATTTTCGTTTAACAAACCAACGTTCATTTAACGAAACTCCTATTCCTATTTTATAATAACGTTCTATTAAACCTTGTTGTTGAATGCTACCTTGTTGGCCATATTCCATATGTAAATTCAACTTAGTCAATGTATTAGGCAATGGAAAACCAACACCCCAAGTAATCGCCCATTTATCGTACGATTTATTATCGATATTGATATAGGAATTAGCATAATTAGCACCAATCCTAAAATCCATGTTATCGATATAGCGTTTACCGCCCAAAGCATGGGTGTATTGCGCACCCAAGGCATACACAAAACGATCGTTCAATTGGTTGGTTTTACCGTAATAGTTTGCATCGGCAAAGTTCTGCCACGACACATCGGCACCAATTAACAAACGCTTATTCCACAAATAAGAAATACCACCCCCTATCATTTGTGGGTAGTCAAAAGCAAGGGTGTTATCTTCTATAATTTCTAATTCGTTGGTATAGGTCATTATTTCGTACCTGTTTTGCATGGGCAATTGCAACGAATACGTAGCCCCTATTACCAACTCATCGTCTTCGCCAATGGGTTGATGGTATTGTATACCCACATCGCATAGCCAAGCACTAATATACAAGGCCTCTTTTTGAATGGTAGGGGCATACAATTGATTGTTTGGGAAGGTAATTTCTCTGTTGTGCTGAATATTGCCAAATACATAATGACCATTTACCCCAACAGCAACCCTATCTAAAATATCAAACGATAACCCTAGATACACCTGTGTCATACCCCCCGTACCAGCAAAGGCTTGCTTTACCGTTATGGTATCGGCATAGCCATAAGTTGGTTTTTTATCGATAAACGAATAACCATAACCTACGGTTGTTAAAGGAGATATACCAAAGCTTAAGGCAGCAAATTTAGCCAATGGCACCTGTATGGCTACATAATCTAGATTTCCGTTAAATTGAGTAGACGATGCTGACGTACTTTCAAAACCATCTACTATACCAGAAACCCCTAAATCAAGCATAAACGTTAGGCTATCAATGGCGGTATACGACGCTGGGTTCATAGCATTGATGCTTTTGTTGCTACGCATACCATATCCCAATCCACCCATCGATTGATTGGCGCTAAACGATAGGCTTTGCCACTCGCCATAGCCATAACGCGAATAGGGCGATATGGTTCCAGCTGCCCATATTGGAACAACTAGAGCCAAACAGCTAACAAAACCTAGTATAATGCGCTTTACAGACATTGATTGTACATTAAAATACGATGCAATCCAAATAATAACAAATTTGGGGATACAAAGATGCTACTTTTTATGCGTCTTTCAAAGAAAAAAGCATCTCCACCCGTTAAAAAAATTAAAAGTTGGGGATATTTTTCTCTTAATTCTTTTATATAACCTTCTATTTCGTACACAATTCCGTTTACAACCCCCAATTGAATAGCCGTTTGCGTATTAAAACCCAATGTTTGCTGGGGCACATCGGCCGACAAACTTAATTGGGGTAGTTTTTGGGTAAAATGATGCAAAGCATTAAAACGCATAGCAGCCCCAGGGGCTATATTTCCACCCACAAACTCATTATTGGGCGACACAAAATCGTACGTAATGGCAGTACCAGCATCTATCACCAACAAGGGGGTGTTAGGATGCATCGCATTGGCCCCTACAGCCGCTGCTAACCTATCGTACCCCAAGGTATTAGGCGTTTTATAGGCATTAATAATGGGCAAAGGCGTTTGATGATCCAATACCAAAACATACGCAATTTGTTGCTTTAAGAACTGCAGCAAGGGCGCAGACACTTCTACCACCGAACATACTATAGCAGCATCAATGCGATAGGTTTGCAACAAGGCTTGATAATCGTGCTGCGTTGGTTCATCCCATTTACATTGGTAAAGTATATCGCCACTAGAGGCAAACACTGCCAACTTTACACAAGTATTTCCGTAATCAATTACGAGTTGCATACTTTCTTACAATGTCTTCCCAAAATACCCACATACCAAACATAATGGCATAAAAAACATATTTAGAGCCTTCGTGCCACAAATCAAAATCGGATGGAACATGCTTTACATGATAAAAAAGCACCAACAAGCGAACGATGTTAAGCAACAAAATAACCACGCCAAAAGCAGGAATTGCCCAACACTTTTGTTTATGACCGTATGGATAAAAAAGCAACATGACGGTAAAAATAAACAACTGTTTTAGTCCCGTACAACTCCACACAATACCTATTACAAAACGAGCGGGTTCTAATATATAAAAACGATGCGCCATTATATCATAATCCGCTACACCAAAAACATCTGCAAATACCCAATCTATAATTTTACACAAATAATCCACACAGGCATCAAAAAATTGGGTACAATCAAAGGTTTGCCATAACCAAACCTGCGGTGCACCACCCATTTGCAAACTCTCTGTAAAACTATATTTCCAAGCATAATGCGTTAGTAGCAACATACCTGCAAAATAAAACATTCCCCAAAAGGGTTTTAGTTTTAGTGCAAAATCTTTTAATAGGGCGTTTTTCATTATATTACAACTTTAGAGAATGGTACAGAATCAATGCTATCAAACGCTGCATCAAAATATTTAAACTGGGCGGTAATGGCAATCATGGCAGCATTATCGGTGGTATAAGAGAATTTTGGAACAAAAATATCCCACCCATATTTGTCGGCATGTTGTTGAAATGCCGCACGCAAACCACTATTAGCCGACACACCACCAGCCACTGCCACGCGTTTAACTCCATATTGTTTAGCCGCTTTACGCAATTTATCCATCAACACATCAATTACGGTTTTTTGAATAGATGCAGCTAAATCGGCTTTTCTTTCTTCTATAAACTGGGGATTTTTAGCCAACTCGTCGCGTATAAAGTACATAAACGATGTTTTTAACCCACTAAAGCTATAATCAAACCCAGCAATATGGGGTTTACTAAAGGAAAATGCATCCGCATTGCCTTCTTGTGCCAATTTATCGATAAATGGACCTCCAGGATATGGGCCTCCTAACACTTTGGCACATTTATCAAAAGCCTCGCCTGCGGCATCGTCTATGGTTTGCCCTACAATCTCCATGTCGTTATAGGCCTTTACCAAAATAATTTGTGAATTGCCACCCGATACCAACAAACACAAAAACGGAAATTCGGGAATATGAGCGGGTTCGTTTTCTTCTTTGATAAAATGGGCAAGCACATGCGCCTGCAAGTGATTTACCTCTATCATGGGAATGTTCATAGCCGTAGCAAATCCTTTGGCAAACGAGTTACCTACCAGCAACGAACCTATCAAACCAGGACCACGGGTATAGGCTATAGCCGAAATAGCTTCTTTTTGAATGCCTGCACGCTTAATCGCCTCGCTTACCGTAGGTATAATATTTTGCTGATGCGCACGCGATGCCAACTCGGGCACCACGCCCCCGTATGCACTATGAACAGCCTGACTAGCAATTACATTAGACAGCAAAAAACCATTGCGTATAATAGCCGCCGAGGTATCATCGCACGACGACTCTATGCCCAATATAATCACGTCATTATTTTTTTTATCCGCCTCTTTCATAAATAGCGATTTATTCGTATTTTTGCATTATAATTTAGCGTACAAAGTTATTAAAAAATTCTTTAAAATAGTAATCATTGTGGGGGTAATTCTAATTGCATTACCTCTATCTTTGTCGCTACTCTTTTTGAACAAGGGGGTTCAAAATTTTCTTATCCAAGAAGCTGCGGGTTATTTCTCTGACTATACAGGCGGACAGCTGCAAATTGGTAACATTTATTACTCCCCTTTACAAGGGATTGTACTAAACGAGGTAAAGCTGCTAGACCAACAAGGTAACCTAGTGGCAAAGTTTGACGATTTTACAGGCAATATATCGTACAGCAAGTTGCTAAACAAACAAATTGCCATTAAAGATTTATACCTTAACAAGCCTGTTTTTTACTTAACCACCGACTCGGCAGGCCAAACCAACCTGCAATTTTTAGCCGATGCCTTTGCCAGCGACCAACCTGCCACCTTTCCAGATTGGCAGTTCTCGCTTCGCAACCTACACATTACCCAAGGCCAATTTAGATACGACCATTTACCAGCCGAATACCCCGACAGTTTAGTCTTCAACCCCCTTCATATTCGCATAGACAACTTTAATACGCATCTATCGTTGGGGGTATTAAGAGAAGACACGGCCAATGTGGTACTAGAAACCCTTTCGCTGCAAGAACGTTGTGGCTTTAAGGTAGACGACATTTCTTTCCAAGCTGCCTTGGGAGGAAAAGCCAGTACCCTTAAAAATTTTGAGTTACTATTACCTAGTGGCAAACTAAAATTTGACAGTTTACAAGTAGCCTACGATAGTTTAGCACAACTTAAATCGCCCCAATTTATGCAACATGCCACCATTACCGCATCGTTGCATCCTTCTACTTTATATGTCAGCGATTTTGGTTCGTTAGTGCCTACGCTAAAAGGATTAAACAAACCGTTGCGTTTAAATGGTTATTTACGATACGCCAACAACACCGTAAGACTACGCAATTTTTCGGCATCGTACGGCAAAGACATTCAAATAGAAACAGCTGCAGAGATAGATGGCGTAAACAACCTAAAAGACGCCTACTTTTATGCCAACATTAAAAATGTAAAGGCCAACAAACGGGGCATCGAAGACCTTGTTGCCAATTTACAAGGCAGTCCACTGGTTTTGCCCGCAGAATTAGGAAGATTGGGCAACCTACAATTTAGCGGCAACATTAGCGGTTTCTTTTCTGATATGGTAGCCTACGGTACCCTTAGAACCGATATAGGAACCATTAAAACAGACCTTTTACTTAATTACAACACAGCCAACAACGACATTGGTTTTAAAGGGAAAGTAAACACCGATAAAATTGACCTAGAAAGATTGTTAGGCAAGGCTTCTAAATTGGGAGACATTGCACTATCGGTAAATGTAGATGGTCAAATGCCCAAAGGCAGAAACATAACGGGTAGCATCGAGGGTAAAATCAAATCATTTAATTACAACAATTACACCTTCCAAAATATTCAAATTGACGGATTGTACAACGAGCATGCCATAGATGCCAAAGTACAATACACCGACCCACTACATGGTGCCTTATTGGTTAATTTTGGTCTACAGCAAGAACAAGATAGCCTAAACATAGACTTGTATGCACAAGCCGATACCATTCAACTTTACGGCATGCACTTACTTGAAACCATGCCTAATTTAATTTTTTCGTTGCGCATTGACAGCCATTTAGCGGGCAAAAATGTAGACGATATTGTAGGGCATTTTGCCATCGATTCTATATTCATTGGCAACAAGAATGGTTCGGTTAACCCCGATAGAATTGAGTTAATTTCTAAAAAGGTAATGGACCACCAACTTATTACCTTTAGTTCGGGCATAGTACAAGCCGAAATGGAAGGTGACATTGCTCTTTCTACCTTGCCACAAAATATACAGTATATTATATCCAAGCATTTAAGCAATTTATCTCCCTTGCAAACCCAAAGGGCTAAAGGGGCCAATAACTTTGCCTTCCAAATGCAAATAGACCCACTTAGTGATTACACCTACCTATTTGGACAAAAGTGGAGCATTGACGACACCACCTATTTAAGCGGATACATCAACGACCACGAAGAACAAGAACTATTTGAGGTAAACATTCAATCCAACCTAATTGATTTTGGCAAAAACAGCATAGATAGTGCCGCTATTCACGTTCATAATTTTCACGATAGCATCACCATCAACGTAAACGCCATCTACCAAACACCCATTGACACTACCTACTTGCACGTAGGAAGCAACATTTTTAACAACCAAGTAGATCTTTCGCTTGATTGGGAGAACACGGTAGAATCTGACTTTTCTGGCGAACTGATTACCCAAACTCAATTTGCCGCGCCACAACGCCCAGGGCAAATTTTAGACGTAACATGCTCGTTACTTCCGTCTACCATGTATTTAGCCGATTCGTTGTGGCACATACGTCCCGGTTCTATTCATTACGACGAAGAAACGCTAACTGTAGATAACATTTGGTTTGATGGCAAAGACCAATACATCAAAATTGGCGGCAATGCATCGCGCAAAGACAAATCGCAAGTAATTAAGGCATCGCTTAAAGACATCAACTTACAATACCTTAGCAACGTATTCTACATGCCCGACATTAAGCTATTGGGCATTGTTACTGCCGAGGCAGAGGTAGGTCAGGTGCTGCACAAACCCATTTTAAACGCCACGGCTTCTGCCAAACAATTTGGGCTAAACGGGCAACCCCTAGGCGATGTAATTGAGGCATCGGCTAGCTATAACTACGATTTAGAACAGATAGACCTAAAAGGTACGGTACTTAATGCGGTATTAGACACATCGCGCGTAGTAGGACACATATCGCCCACGCGCAACGACATGTTACTAGACATTGACGTAAACGACCTTGATTTAAGCTTTATCAAGACCTATTTAAGCGTATTTGCCAACGATATGGCCGGCATAGCCAACGGCAAATTATACGTAGGCGGTAAATTAGATGCTATCGAAATTTGGGGCGACGCCTACGTTAAAAAAGCCATGCTTTCTATAGACTTCTTAAAGACCAAATTCTTTTTTGAAGATTCTGTTACCATTAAAAAGAATGCCTTTATATTTAAGGACATTGAAATTACAGACGAGTTAGGCAATAAGGGCATGGTAAATGGTTTGGTTACCCACAATAAATTTAACGAGTTTGTCTTTAACATAGACATTGGTGTAAACAATTTATTAGCCTTTAATACTACCGAATTAAACAGCCCCGATTTTTACGGAAAATTATACGCCACAGGTAACGCACACATTGCTGGCGACATGAACAGTGTAAACATTGATGTGATTGCCAAGCCAGAAAAAGGTAGTTATTTTGCTATACCTATTAATAGCTACATGGATGCCACCGACAACAAGTTTATTACCTATATATCGCCCAAAGAAAGCAAGCTAAGCGTAAACGAAAGGCGCATAAGACGCAAACAACGTATGCAAGAGAGTCTTGCCTCTAAAATGAAGGTTAATTTATCCATCGAAGCCACACCCGATGTTGAAGCCCAAATTATTTTAGATAGCCACACGGGCGATATTATAAAAGCACGCGGTAACGGTAATATTAAGGTAGAATTAGACAATAACCTTAATATTATGGTATACGGCAATTACGGCATTACAGAAGGTAGTTACGATTTTTCGATGCAAGGAGCCATGCGTAAGCGTTTTGAAGTGGGCGATAACAGCAGCATATCGTTTGATGGCGACCCCATGAACAACTGTAACATGAACATCAATGCCACCTATCAAACTACCGCATCACTAACCGACCTATTAGAAACATCGGTACTAGAAACGGTTAAGAACGCTACCGTAAAAACATTGTGTATTGCTCGTATTACAGGGCCACTGATGTCGCCAACGGTAAAATTTGACATACAATTACCCGATGCCGACGACGAGGTTCAACGCATGGTAAAAGCAGCCATCAATACCGAAGATATGATGAGCCAGCAAATGGTATTCTTGCTATTAACGGGTAAATTCTATAATCCACAAGTAACGCAAAATAGCACTAGTTACTCTACCCAGTTAGCCGCCTCGTTTGCTACGGCTACCATATCTAGCCAACTAAACTATTGGCTATCGCAAATTAGCAACAATGTAAACTTGGGTGTTAACTACAGCGAAGATTCGTTTGACGCCTCTAACAACCGCCAAATTACCGCTAATATATCTACCAACTTCTTTAACAACCGTCTTATTTTAAATGGCAATGTGGGTTATCGTAACCAATATGGCAGTGAAGACTTTATTGGCGACTTTGATTTGGAATACAAATTGATTGAATCGGGACGTTTGCGTCTAAAAGCGTACAACAAAACCAACGACCGCCTCTACTCTACTGCCCTTTACACGCAAGGGTTGGGCATCATGTACCGCGAAGATTTTGACACCTGGAGCAATCTGTTTAAATACTACAAAGAGGTGTTCCGCAAACGTACACCCGAAGAAAAAGCGGCGGCCAAAGCCAAAAAAGAACAAGAGAAATTGGAACGCGAAAAAGAACGCGAAGCCAAACGTTTACTACGCGAAGACCGCAAGCGCCGTCACAAAATCTACGTAGAAGAGCAAAAACGCATCAAGGAAGAACAAAAGCGCTTAAAAAGCGAGAGCAAAGGAATTAGGAATTAGGAATTTCTGCGCAAGGTGAGCGCAATAAAGTTTACTTTAATTGCCGAACCGACGCCAGAAATCATGAGCGAAGCGAATAATTAGGAATTTTAGTGCGAGGTGAATGCAGAAACCATGTTTACATGGGTTATGCTGAACCGATGCCTAAAATCATGAAAAGCGAAGCTTTGAATAATTTCAGTGCGAGCCGAATAAAGTCAAAGGTTGTTGAACCGCAGAATCGTTGAATCGCAGAATCGTTAATTCGACTACACGCCTAAACGACTAAACGATTAAACGTTGCGAAGCAACGAGCGACAAGCGACAACAAAAAAAAAACTCCTGAACTTTGATGTGACCCCCAAAAGTTGGACGGTT
>JAFOFC010000008.1 GCA_017387515.1 Paludibacteraceae bacterium | reverse complement strand
CGTCATATCCAAGCGTGGCGATATACTTATTTCTTGTAAGGGAACCATTGGTGAGGTGGTAACGAATGTAATTGGTGAAATACATATTGCTAGACAATTTATGGCAATACAAACATTACCAATGGTATATGCAGACTATATTGAACTCTATATTAAGTCTATCGTAAACAATATTAAAAGGAATGCTCGTGGTGTAATCCCTGGAATATCACGAGAAGACATTCTACAACGAGAAATAGCTCTTCCACCACTTGAAGAACAAAAAAGGATTGTCATTGAAGTCGAAAAATGGCTTGATTTTATAGCGGATCTTGTAGCGGAAAAGACTGAACTGGAATCACATATCAAGAAGACGAAATCCAAGATTCTCGACCTTGCTATATCAGGTAAATTAGTTCCACAAGATCCTAATGATGAGCCTGCGATAGATCTTTTGAAGAGGATAAATCCCGACTTCCAGCCTTGTGATAACTCCCATTATGAGAACTTGCCTTTTGAAATCCCCAATAACTGGTGTTGGGCAACACTTGGCAGTATAGGTAAGTGGCAGTCTGGGGCTACACCAAGTAGAATGAGAAAAGATTACTATGGTGGTGAAATTCCATGGCTAAAAACAGGTGATTTGAACGATGGTTTCATAGTGAATATCCCAGAGACTATCACCGCATTAGCATTAAACGAAACATCTGTAAAGCTTAATCCAGCAGGAAGTATATTGATTGCTATGTATGGTGCAACTATTGGTAAGATAGGAATTCTTACTATGCCAGCTACAACAAATCAAGCCTGCTGTGCTTGCATAAGCCATAATGGCATTGAAAAGATGTATCTATTTTATTACTTGCTATCGCATAAGGAAGAATTTGTCCGTCAGGGAGGTGGTGGTGCTCAACCAAACATTTCAAAAGAAAAGATTGTTGAAACGCTAATCCCTATTCCTCCTTTGAGCGAACAACTAAGAATTATCAAAGCTATAGAAGCGATTTTTAATCAAATAAACAACATTACATCCGAGTTATTATAGCTCGGATGTAATCATATCAAGTTTGTAAAATTGCATATTAACGGTAGCAACGATTCTCTTTTGCTCAGCTAGAGGTGGAACGGGCACTATCAACTCTTTAAACATTTTCTTGTTTAGGTGAGGAATTGCAGAACCTACTTTGTTTTCTCGTAAAAGTTTCTGGCTCCTCTTAATCAGTAATAGCACATATTCCTTGTCTAAATGCTCTGAGATACCCAATATCTTAAAAGTACTTCCTTGATATCCATCTATTGGGGTTGTGAATACCTCTCCAGAATTTTCACCATCAACGAGAATCAGCGTACTGCCCTGTGATACAAACTTTCCGGTAGTAACAATTTCACCCTCCTTTGTGCCTCTCAGAAATTTAACATCAATATATGTTAGAGATGGTCCACTAACTTTTTCTCCGTCATAGAGTTTACATATTTCTCCCATGGCTATTTCTTCCCAACTTTCTGGTAAGTTCTCATAATGGGAGTTATCACAAGGCTGGAAGTCGGGATTTATCCTCTTCAAAAGATCTATCGCAGGCTCATCATTAGGATCTTGTGGAACTAATTTACCTGATATAGCAAGGTCTAGAATTTTGGACTTTATTTGTTTGACATGTGATTCAAGTTCAAGTTTATCATCTTCGATCTCATCTATTATTTTGTTCCACTTTGCTACCTCATCAACAATCCTAGCTTGCTCTGATAATGGGGGTAACGGTATATATGATATTAGAGCATCATTCGTGCCCAATCGTGGCATTTTAACTCCATAACCAAGTGACGCTGTGTAATCAAGAAAGTAGTTTGAACGTAATACCAAGCATAGAAAGCTTGGGTTGGTTTCAACACAATGGATTGGAATTATTTCTGATGTACAATACCCATACGAAGGGGCAACAAGAACTTTGTTTAAATAGGTTCTTAGTTTACTATATAATATTTCGTTAGGGTAAAATTTATGGCGAGTACCGCATACTTTGCGCTCATTTTTACATAGTTGTTGCAATATGCGACCTGAGTCTTTTTCTATATCCTCCAATTCAAGAATCCACTCGGTTTCAGCTATTTCTTTTACACTAACATTTTCACATTGCCCGTAATTGGAGATTTCGCCTAGCGTTGTCCAACACCAGTTTTCTGGTATTTCAAAGGGTACATTCTCATAATGTGACTTATCGGTAGAGGCAGATTTTTTGCTACGTTTAATTTTACCCTCTTTTATGAGTTGTTCTTTTTCTGCACGAATACGTTCGAGCAATACAGATGCTGGTTCATCGTTAGGGTCTTGTGGAACTAGTTTTCCTCTTATGGCAAGGTCTAATATCTTTTGTCTTAGTTTCTTTGTATCCATATAGATTACTTCTTATTTAAGAATAAATTGCAAAATTCGTTTAATTGTTTTTGCATACATTCTTGCGGAATTAAAATACGCTTGTATTCTGCTATCATAGTAGGACTCATGCTTCTACTCATAGCATATTCAACAACTACTTTATCCGCTTCTGGGCAAAGAATAATACCAATGGATGGATTTTCATTAGAACGTTTAATATCTCTGTCAAGAGCTTCTAAATAAAATTCAAGTTGTCCAAGGTCTCTAGGGTGAAATTTTGTCTTTTTTAATTCTACGGCAACTAATGCTTGTAGACCGCGATGATAGAATAATAAGTCAGCCTTGTATGTAGAAGCTCCAACGTTGAGTTTATATTCTTGATCCATAAAGATAAAGTCTTTACCTAGTTCAAGAATAAATTGTTTCATGTTTTCTATTAGGCTATTCTTTAATTTAGATTCATTATGTTTTTGGGGTAAATTAAGAAAATCAACAAATAGAGTATCTTTGAACATTATCGGAGCATTGGGATATGCTTCAAGTAAGCCTTTTGACATATTGTTTTTGCTACTCAACAATGCACTATAAGTTTGATTGGTTATACAACGTTGAAGTTCTCTACTTGCTAAATGTTCCTTATTTGCGTAGAGTATATAAAATAGTCGTTCTTCATTATTCTTGCATCGACATAGGATTTCTATATGGTTAGTTAATGTTGTTAATTCTAAAATCTTGGGAATTTGTTCTGATGGTATCTGGATAATTTGTGCAGGCACTGACTGCACAATTACATTTTGTTTATAGTTTGATGCTGATGTGTTTGATTGTACTTCAATTTGTGCAGGCACTGACTGCACAAAATCAGAATTCAAGTATTTTTCTACTGTTGCATTAAATGTTTCTGATGAATATTCTTCATAAAACATTATCATATTATAAATGCTTCTCTTGCTATACCCTTTAATATCAGGGTATTGAGAACGAATATATTCGGATAATTGGGATACGACTTTATTCCCCCATTCTTCACTTTTTAGCTTCGTAGAAACATATTTACCAACATTCCATGCGCTCAGTAATAATTCTCTATTTATAGTTCTACTTGCATTACTTTTATGTTGGAGAATAATATCAACAACTTCTCCAAATTGCTTCTCTAATATTATAATATTATTGTTGCTCATACTAATTCTCATTAATGTTCGCTAAAAGTTTTTGTAATTCTGCAACAGCTTTACTTATGTTGTCGCTCTTCTCTTGAATGTTTGTCATAAGTTCAGCCAACGACATATCGTTATCATCGTCATTGAGTTTAATCCACGAGATATCAAGACTAGTTTTGTCACGTTTAATAACATCATCGACATCGTACTTACGCCATCTGCCATTTGGATTGCTTTCTGCGTTATATGTTTCCGTGCGGGCGTTGATGTTATTGGCTTTATAACACGCCACAAACTCATCAAGGTGATGGCGAAGCATAGGATTAGTGGCCAATGTATGCTTCACGCCAGTACGGTAATCAAAGAACCAAATATCTTTTGTGGGAGTTCCTTTGGTGAAGAACAAAACATTCGCTTTAACACCCTGAGCATAGAATATGCCGGTAGGCAGACGGAGGATGGTATGAAGATTAAAGTTCTGCAATAACTCTTTACGAATAGTCTCGCCAGCACCACCCTCAAACAATACATTATCAGGTAAAACGACGGCTGCACGACCTCCAATTTTCAGCATTACCATCATGTGCTGCAAGAAGTTGAGCTGGTTGTTCTTTGTATCCACATAGAAGTCCTGGCGGTCAATTTCAACAGAACCTGCAGGACGAGTTCCAAATGGAGGGTTTGCTAGAATCACATCTACCAAAGTTGAAGGAGCCTTTTCTAATGAGTCCTGACATATAATAGGGCTTCTATCTGTACCAATGCCGTGTAAGTAGAGGTTCATCGAAGCCAAGGTTACGACAAGAGCTGTGTTGTCATAACCATGAAGAGCATTGTTACGCAAAAAGTCTTGTTTTGCCTTATCTGACGACTGATGCTTCATATAGTCGTATGCTGCAAGCAAAAATCCGCCAGTACCACATGCAGGGTCGCAAACCGTTTCGCCAATTTGAGGGCAAGCAACGTCAACCATAGCTTGGATAAGTGAACGAGGGGTAAAATATTGACCTGCACCGCTCTTTTTATCCTGACCGTTCTTTTCCAATATGCTCTCATAAATAGCCCCCTTAACATCGCCATCCATCACGAGCCATGACTCTTCGTTGATAAGTGTAATTACCTTCTTGAGGTAAACTGGCTTATCAATCTTATTTTGGGCTTTGGTGTAGATGGTACCAATAAGGTTGTCTTGACCGCTCAACTCTTCAAGGGTCTCCTCGTACTGCTTGACCAAATCGAGGCCATCAAGGTGGATAAGGTCTGCCCAACGGTATCCTTCTGGAATTGCGGAGTCCTCACCAAAGGTCTGAACATTCTCATCATCCATCTTCAAGAACAGAAGATAGGTCAATTGTGTTATGTAATCGGTAAAACCGATACCTTGCCCGGCTAATGTAGTTGCCAGATTCCATACCTTCTTGGTAAGGCTTTGTGTATTAGCTGTTGCTTGTGCCATATTTGTTATGCTGTTTTTCTATAAATCAAGAACTGTGATAATGATTGAATTGACTCGTTTGCTTTATCCAGATTACCAAACGAGTAAATAAGTTGTGCTGCATAAGGTTTATCCCACTCCTGGATGTCTTTAATAGTACACGATCCGTTTGACGCAATATATGAAACTATTTGCTTAATAAGAGCCGCCTGAGCATCGGTAATACTACGTTGCATCTGACCACACCAAAGGTTGAAATACTGGTTGGCTGATGAGTGCAGACTGTTTAACGTTGTTATTTGATGATACGCAAATCGTACCAACTGAATAATGTTGGTGATAGCATCTTTCTCTTCCTGATTTGAGAATTTAACCACAGCATCAGGTTTGATGAGAGCATAAGTATTCCACAAAAGATGTGGATTGAATTTATTATTCTCAAACTTCAACTTATTCTCCAAATCTTTGAGCATAGCGTATGTGAGAGGCTCGCCGTTATTATTATAGATAATGCGAAGTGCCTCTATCTCGTCTTTGTGCTCATTGACATACTCCTCAAAAGCCTTTGTGGTTTCGTTTGCCTCTTCCAATGAAAATCCCTTCGAAATCAATGTGTCTTCTCCAGGTTGCAAAATAGTTACAAAACCAGCATTGAGAATAAGTAAATATTTTCTTGCTTCAGGGTTATTTACAAGTGGAGCAACTAACCCTTTGCGTTCATTATTTGGCTCATTTATATCATTGTATGGAGGCAATATGTCACCTTCCAACGCATTGTAGATGGTAATAGCGATATCTTTCATATCAGCATTGGCCAGCTTGATAAATTCATTACGCTCCGAGTCATTGCACTTGTTGTAAATACGAGAGAGTCGAGCAGCCAACAGACGCAGATATTCATCAAATACATTACCGTGAGTAATAAGTTCAAGAAGCTCTTTCAGTGTTATTACAGGTGGTTGTTCATCACTACCTGGACGAGTAACCTTCATTTCGTGCTCTGTTACTCCGACAGCATCTACCAAGAAGAACAAATCTTTGCTGAATGCATTAGGGGTAACAATACGCAATTGCTCATCACCAATAGTGCGAACGCCACGACCCTTCATCTGAGTATATAGAGCTTCAGAATTTACATCGCGCAGAAACATAACAACCTCTAGTGGCTTTACATCCGTACCTGTTGCAACAAGTGTTACTGTAACAGCTATGCGGAAATCCTTATCATTACGAAACTGGCGTATTAACTCATTGCTATCGCCTGCAGAATATGTAATCTTTTGTACGAATTTATCATCAGACCTGCCGAATACCTCCTTTGCAATCTTTACGATATTGCTTGCGTGGGCATCATTGAGAGCAAATATCAATGTCTTTGGAAGATAATCCATATTGGGATCACGCTGTGGATCAATGAACATTTCTGTATATACAGCATCACGATATGTTTCAAGAACGAGTTTTATTTGTGCAGGATTGACAATGTCGCGATTTAATTCGGTCTTTGTATAAGTTATTTCGTCTTGGTTTTTGATGTTCTCCACTGTGCCCGTGTAGCGAGTAATCTTTTTTACACTCTCACCCTCACGAATAGCTCCGCCATCCTCTGTCGCCTGTGTCTTGATACGATATACTCGATAATCTACGTTAACACCATCAGCAATAGACTTTTCCAATGTATAGTTTACAATGCGGTTATTGTTGAAGAATGCTAATGTTTCTGGAGCTGGAGTTGCTGTTAGACCAACCATTTTGGCACTACTGAAATAGTCAAGTACTTTTTTCCAGTTGCCATATATTGAACGGTGACACTCGTCAATGATAATCATATCAAAGAAATCGGGTGGCAACATAAGTTGTGTAGGCAACGAAACCTCATTTACCTCATCTGCGCCATAATTCTCATCGTCATCGCTATCGTTAATATCTTCTCCCTTCAATAAAGAGAAAAGACGCTGAATAGTGCAAATAACAACATTGCTATCTGTCGGTATTTTTGCTGAACGAAGTCTATTAACCGTAAATATTGTGTTGAATGGATCACCATTCTCTGTCAAACGGAACATGCCGAACTCACCTTCAGCCTGCTTACCAAGGTTGTTTCTATCTACCAAGAAAAGAATTCGTTTCATTGGTGTATAAGAGAGCATTCTATATGCTGCCATACATGCTGTATATGTCTTACCAGAGCCAGTAGCCAACACCATAAGTGCTCGGTTTTGTCCAGTTTTAAAGGATTCTTCCAGCTTAGTTATAGCTTCATATTGACAGGTACGCAATGCTTTTTTCTCACGTTCAGTGAGCATAGGTAAGGCTGCATATTCGTCTTTAATTCCTAGCAGTTTTACAATTTCTTTAGGTGTGTGTATTCTGTTAAGTTCTATAAGTTCAGAGTTAGGATCTCTAAAGTCTTTAAATAGGACCTGTTTGCCATTGGATAGGTAAATTAGTGGTAACGGTCTTTGGTATGCTTGATATTTAGAAGGGACACCTTTTGCATATAATTCAGCTTGTTCACATGCGCATGATAAGTCCTCCTTTAAATCTTCTCTTTTTGCTTCTAAAACGCCAACTGCCTTACCGTTTAGAAAAAGGAAATAATCTGCTCGTTTATTATTCTTTAAAAGACCTTCCTCTATAGCAACCGCAGATATGTTTGGGGCGTATTCTTCTCTGCTAACAACTTGCCAGCCTGCTCCCCTAAATAAATTATCAATTTGTTTTCTTGCTTTTTGTTCTGGAGTCATAGTACTTGAGGTTAGTTTTTGTAAAAAAGAAGCATTTAGCGAAGTTACATCTTTTTTTGGTAAAACTATGTGTAAAATAAGAAAAAAGGCGAATCTGTTTATGCAGTTCGCCTTTTTATAGCTATTTATAAAATATTCCCTTTTTTATTGTTTAATAAATTTACCCGTACGGTTGCCCGATTTTACGATGTACATGCCTGTAGCAAGGTTTTCGGTGGGCAAAATGGTGGTTTCGCCGTCTATTTTTTTGCTCATTACTTGTTTGCCGTTAAGGTCAAAAATAGCAATTTCTTCTTCTTGTGCTACCTCGTTCATAAATACCGATATTTGGCTAGTAGTAGGGTTGGGGTATAGCACCATGGTAAGGGGGGTGCTTTCTACTTCGTTAACAGCGGTATAGTCATAATTGGGGTCAAAGAAGCTGATGGGCTGTGTACAGGTTTCGCCGTATTGGTTGGTAATTAGGGCGCGTACATAGGTGCCTTGGAATCCTTTGTAGCAGAAGGTATTGCCTATGCCCACCACCGTGCTACGACGCGAAGAGGCTGCCGTTGAGGTTTTATCGGTAGAATAAATCCACTTAACCACTCCTTTGGTATCGATGGTAATGGTTTGGGCATTTTCGTCAACCGTAATGGCGTTGATGCGTGGTGCTTTGGCTTCGCCACTGCCTTTGGGTTCGTAGCAGAAATAGGTTTCGCCTTTTACCATAGCGTCTTTAAGTTCATCAGTAGTTAGGTCTTCCATCAGCATAAAGTTGTAGTTTCTAAACAACTGGTCGTCGTTGTGGGCATCGTCACAAGAGTAGCCAAATACGGCTTTGGTAGGCATGGTTCTGTGTAGAATTTGGTCCCAAAGAATGCGGTCGTTGGGGCGACGGTTGCCTTGGTTGTACACTTCTAAACCAATAAGCGATGGGTAGGTTTTAAAGTTAGTAGCGTGCCATCCTGGGCCATTTTTGGTAGTTTCATTATAGCTGGTACTGATGTCCCAATATTGGCCAGGGTGGTTTATAATTTGCAAGCCACCCAAGGCATAGGTGTATGCGTACGATTCTTGCAGCGAAGCAAATTCTTGCCCTTGACGGCCGGTAAAGAAATCGTTGTGGTGGTTAAATTGGCCACCGGTTTGTTCTGCCCAATTGTTGGTGTTGTCTTTGCTTAGTTCGTTGCCTGGAACGGCTAGCATGCCTAATTTTTCGGGGTCGCGTGCCTCTACTCCTGGCATAAATTGAGGGAACATGGTCCAAGGATAAGGGTTGTAATCGTGGTCGGTTAGGGCCAAAATCTTGTAGCCAGCTTGGTGGTATTTGTCTACTACATAGGCGGTGGTAAAGCCGTCTGCCGCATCGTTCGATTGGGTGGTATGAGTATGGAAATTACCTTTGTATTGATTTATTTTACTCCAATCGATATTGGCGTATGGGTTGATGTGAATGCTATGGTTGGCTATTTTGCCTTCCAATACTTTTACATAAATAGCGCAATACGCTTTTTTGGTGGTGCCATCTTTGGTTCTATCCAAGTAGAAACCATAAATACCACTTTGGGGCGATTCAATGGTGTAGGTATATTCGCCGTTGCTGCCTTTGGTAAAGTTTACAGCGGTAGACGATTGGTTGTTGTGGTTCATTCTATAGGCCACGGTGCAGCCATTTAGGCTATTGAATTTTATTTTTACCGTAACAGGTGTACCTACGCGTACCACAGCAGGCTCGCCTCTAAAATAGGCAATGTCAATGTCGTCGTTGGTTTCTTCCTCTTCTTCTACCTCACCCCAAGCGGTTTCGGTAATGGTTAGTTGGTTGGTTAGGTAAGAATAGGTAACGGTAGCTTTGGTACAATTGTCGGAAGCTTCAACGGTTGCCAAGGCATCTTGCTTACTGCCCGAGTTTACACTGCCGTAATAAACCGATATATTTTTGTTAGTACCTAAATCAATGCTGGCACTAACGGTGTAATTGCTGCCTGTGGTAGCTTTTTTATCGTTAATGGTAAAATGGGTAGACGACGCAGCCGATTGTATGTAGCTACCATCTTCAAATACCGCTACGCGTTGCCATGCAATGGTTTTTCGGGTATCTTTAAACCCAATGGTTTTGGGGGCTTCCATTAAGGTGTTGCCACTGCAATTAGCGTTATCGTTTAGGTTCCAATAATAGTCGTATTTTTTAGAATCAACAGGAATTTCTACCATTAACAATTGGGCTTTAGAAGCGGTAACTCCGTCTTTGTAAAAGAACCCTGCTTGTGTGGTATAATCGGTGCAGGTCATAGAAGAACTGCTTTCGCCTTTGGTAAAGGTCCAAGTAATGTTGGCGTAATCCTTGCTGGGGGTATCGTCGCCTTCTTCGTCATCTTCGCTGCTGCTATTGTCTTGGTTGGTTTTGTCAATTTCTTGGGTAATGCCTTTTAGGTATTGTATAACGGCGGTAAATTGGCTACCCCATGTTTTGTCGTCGTGCATGCCAGCGGTGCGCAATTGGTCCATGTCGGTATAACCTAATTGTTGTAGTTGTTCCATCACATCAGAACATTCGTTTTGCATGGCAGCCATATCTTGGACTGCTGTAGTAAGGGCAAATTTGGTGTTGGTATGTTGAGGGGTATATTGCGACAAATAACTCATTAAATCGGCCTTATTGTACCAAATTGCTGGCGAGAACATGCCGCAAGACCCAAATACGTTGGGGTATTCTAATGTGCTATACAAGGCAAACAACCCAGCCACGTCGGCACCTGTAATGGTGCGGGCTTCTTTATCTTGTGTAACGTTGTATTTGCTTTCAAATGCAGGGATAAAGTCTTCTACTACGCTAGTTAAAAAATCGTTGGCTTTGCCCGTACCCATAAATTCGGGGTTTTCCCATGGGGTAAATTCGGGTAGTTGGGCGTAAATAACGGCTACAATGCCTATGCTAGTGCCTGCCGCTTCCATATCGGCTACTTGCCCTGCAACCCCCCAAGAATCGGAGTAAAGAATGCGATCGCCCATTTGGGCATCGTCGCCTGCATCGCGGTAACGCATGTGCCTACCAAACATATAGGTTACAGGGTAGGTGTTGCTAGCATCGTAGTTGCTGGGCAATACAATTTGAACAGGGTAGTCTTTACCATTAATGGTGTACACCTCGGTAATGCCAACGCTTTCGTACACTTTTAGCCATTTGGCTACCACATCGGGGTTGCCAATGGTTTTACGGTTGCTTACTTCGCCGCCCGATGCCGTTTTTTCTACGTAGTCCCAGCTAGGGCCGCAAAGGTATTTGTAGCCTTTTGATGCTTTTACATCGTCGGCAGTAATACCCGCAATGGTAACGGTAAATTGGTCTTTGCCATCTACTTTAGTCATGGCCACAGCAGCTCCGGCCGACCAATTGGTAAGTTCGGGTAGTTCGCCCGTAACAAAGCATTGTTGGGTACCCGCTGGCACGTTAACCGTAAAGGTAACATCGGCCATTACAGGGCAAATGCCAAGCAAAAGCCCCGTTAAAAGAGGGAGTAGTGATTTTTTCATGGTATTTGGTGTTAAGTTGTTCAGTCAACTTTACAAAAATAATTTTTTTTGGTAAATTTTACCCAAGTAGTTCCATAATTTCTGTGGCGCCAGTAGTTAAGTTGCCGCTGCAGGTGTAGTGGGCTTGGCGGTAATAAGGAAGTCTTTGTTGCATCATTTTCCCGATGAAAAGGCGCATTTCGGCATCTGTTTTGTCTTTTAATAGCGGGCGAGTTTGTTTGCCAATGGCTAACCTGTTGGCTAGATCGTCTAGGCTTGGATTTAAAAACACCGTAATGCCATGTTGGTTCATAAGGGCCATGTTGTTGCCTTGGCAAGGGGTGCCACCTCCTGTGGCCACTACTACGCCATCTTGCAAAAACATATCCAATAAAGCCTTTTTCTCTAGCTGTCTGAAATACGCTTCACCTTTATCGGCAAAAATGGCCGATACACTTTTGCCCTCTAATTGTTCTATGTATTGGTCTAGGTCTATAAACCTATAGCCCAATTGTTGTGCCAATGCCGTGCCAATGGTGGTTTTGCCAGCACACATGTATCCAATTAAAAAAAGACGTTTCATTGCTTAACAAAAGTACGTTGTTTTTGTATAGCAAAGGCGACCTTGCAGTCGCCTTTGCTATTATCCATTTGGTGTGTCAATTACATCGCTTCTAGCATGCGTTTAATTACGGTTTGTGCCGATACCACGCGGTTAGCTGCTTCTGGAATTACAATGCTGCGTTCGCTTTCAATCACATCGTCGGTAACAATCATGTTACGGCGCACAGGCAAGCAGTGCATAAAGTAAGCATTGTCGGTAAGGGCCATTTTTTCGGTGTCAACTGTCCAAGCGCGGTCTTGACACAAAATTTGGCCGTAGTGGGGATCTGCGTAGGCCGACCAGTTTTTTGCATAAATAAAGTGTGCGCCTTCAAAGGCTTTGCGTTGGTCGTATTCAACGCGTGCGCCACGCACAAATTCGGGGGCTAGTTCGTACCCTTTTGGGTGGGTAATAACAAAATCTACATCGGCCGCATTCATAAAATCGGCAAACGAGTTAGGCACCGCTTGAGGCAGCGCACGTGGGTGAGGAGCCCATGTCAATACTACTTTGGGGCGTTCTTGTTGTTTGTATTCTTCTATGGTAATAAGGTCGGCAAAGGCTTGCAAGGGGTGGCAAGTGGCCGATTCCATGCTAAATACAGGTTTTCCCGAATATTTAATAAATTGGTTCAAGATAACCTCTTCGTAGTCAAATTGTTTATTCTCAAAACGAGCAAAAGAGCGTACACCTATTAAGTCGCAATAGCTACCCATTACTGGAATGGCTTCCAATAAGTGTTCGGGTTTATCGCCGTCCATAATTACACCGCGTTCGGTTTCCAACTTCCATGCTCCGGCATTTACGTCTAGTACAATGGTGTTCATGCCCAAGTTCATACCTGCTTTTTGGGTACTTAATCGGGTACGCAAGCTAGAGTTAAAAAATACCATTAGTAGGGTTTTGTTTTTACCCATGGTGTCCCATTTATAGGGGTTGGCTTTTACTTCTAAGGCTTCTTTTACAGCCGCTTTAATATCGCCTAAATCGGCAGCGCAAGTATACGTTCTCATAAGTTATGCTGTTTGGTTTGTAATCATGTGCAAAGGTAATTATTTTTATCAAAACTGCGCATATTCATTCCCATCTTGCGTTTTCCTTACCCAATTCAACAAATAAATTTGAAAAATTAAAATAGCGGTGTTATTTTTGTAGGTTAAGTATCTTTTTAGGCAAATCAACTACAAAACCATATGAACCCAGAAACATTAGTAAACCCAGCCTTGTTGGGTAGTAGAGAGGATTACGAAATTATGGCCCCAGTGGGGTCGTGGGAGAGTTTGGCAGCAGCCTTGCAGGCCGGTGCCGATTCGGTGTATTTTGGCATCGAAAAATTAAATATGCGCAGCCACTCGTCTAGTAATTTTACGCACGACGATTTGCGCCAAATTGTGGCACGTTGCAACGAAAAAGGCGTTAAAACCTACTTAACGGTTAATACCGTGTTGTACGATGGCGATTTGGAAGCCATGCGCGCTATTGTTGATACCGCCAAAGAAGCGGGTGTATCGGCCATTATTGCAGCCGATGTGGCTGCTATGCAATACGCTTGTAGCCAGGGTGTTGAGGTGCATTTGTCTACCCAATTAAACATAGCAAACGTAGAAGCCCTTAAATTTTATGCCCAATTTGCCGATGTGGTGGTGTTGGCGCGCGAGCTGAACATGGACCAAGTAGCCAAAATTTACCATGCCATCCAAGAAGAAAATATTTGCGGTAAGAATGGCAAAAAAGTACGCATAGAAATGTTCTGCCACGGGGCGTTGTGCATGGCCGTATCGGGCAAATGTTATTTGAGTTTGCACGAGTTTAACCGCAGTGCCAACCGTGGTTCTTGCATGCAAGTTTGCCGCAGGGCTTATACCGTTTTAGATAAAGAAGGCGATGTGCAGTTAGACGTTGATAACGCCTACATTATGTCGCCCAAAGACTTAAAAACCATCCATTTCATCAATAAAATGATGCAATCGGGGGTGCGTGTATTTAAGATAGAAGGGCGTGCTCGTGGTGCCGAATATGTTAAGCATGTAGTAAGTGCGTATCGTCAGGCCATAGACAGCTGTTTAGACGGCACCTTTAGCGAAGAAAAAATTGCCGCATGGGACGATAGCTTATCGCGTGTATTCAACAGAGGTTTCTGGAACGGTTACTATTTGGGTCAACGTTTGGGCGAGTGGAGTCCTCGCTATGGTTCGTCGGCTATCGAAAAGAAAATGTACATCGGAAAAATTACCAATTACTTTAAAAAGATTGGGGTGGCCGAATGCATCTTAGAAACCCAAAACCTAAAAATAGGCGATAAAATTTTGGTTACGGGCGAAACCACAGGTGCTTACGAGGCTACCATCGACGAACTTCGATTAGATTTAAAACCCGTTGATGAGGTTAAAAAAGGCGATGTGTTCTCCATTAAAACTACCGAGGTGCTACGCCGAAACGACAAACTATTTAAACTAGTAACTGGCGAATGAAAAAAGCGATAAAGGTTTTACTTATTTTTGTTTGTGTAGTAGGGGTACTTTTAGCATTGCCTTTTGTGGCCTTGCGTATAGCCATTACCCCTGCCGTGCGTACCGAGTTGCTTGAACTAGTACCCGATTACATGGATGCCGAGGTAGAAGTGGCCGATATGGATTATTCCTTATTGAGCACATGGCCCCATGTATCGGTAATGCTAAAAGGGGTGGTGGTATATACCCATGTGGCGCAGCCTAAAGATACGTTGCTTTGTGCAGATAGTTTGTATGCACAGGTAAACGCTGGCGAGTTCTTGTCAAACGGCAACGTGCGCATTACCTCGCTTTACCTAGAACATCCAAAGGTGTTTGCGCAAACCTACTCGCATGCCAATAACTGGGAAATCTTTCCGCCATCAGAGCCCGATACTACGGCGTCATCGCCTCTGCCTCCTATTTATGTAGATACATTAAAATTGGCCAATGGGTTTGTTTATTACCAAAATGACACGGCTAATTACAATGCTGCCTTACATAACCTTAATTTAGTAGGGTATGCTTGTTATACACCTTCTTTGTTAAAAGGCGATGTACAATTAGGCATCGATAGTCTTACCTACCAGGAGATTCCTGCCAATGCCCATTATGCCGTAAATCAATTGTCGATTTTTGCCTCTACTCAAATGCAAGCCGATAGCATGTTGCTAAAAACCGAACTATGGGCTCCACAAGTAAACATGAACGATTCGTTGCTTGGCATTGTGGGCAAGCCTTTGGGAGTAGATTTACATATGGTGGTCGATACTACTTTCTCTAAATTCGCGGTAAAACAGGCTGCCATTACGTTCGACGAAACCCAACTTTTTGCTGCTGGTATTGCCCAAATAAACAGCGATAGTTTGTATTATTTGGATGCCAATGCACGTTTAAAGTCGCCCAAACTAGAGAAATTACTCACCGTGATGCCCAAAAATCTTACTCCCTACTTTAAGGGCATACGTTTTAGTGGAGGAGCCGATTTGCAAGCCGCAGCAAAAGGATTTTACGGCAATAAGCAATTGCCTACGGTTCAAGTAACTGTTGCACTAAACAACCTAAAAGGTAGTGCAGCTGGTCGAAAAGAAAAAATAGACCGTTTGCAATTAAATGCCAAGGCGGCCTATCATCCCAATAGCAAAGATTCTACCTACCTAAAAATAGAGAACTTTATTTTTAAAAGTGGTCAATCGCACCTAAACTTGCAGGCAGATGCTAACTACAAGCAAAAACGCGAGCATTGGGATTTACGCCTAAAAGGCCATCTTAATCTAAAAGAACTAAACCAACTCTATCCTTTTTACGAACGTTCTAGGGTACGTGGTTTGTTAGATGCCGACATCAATGCACAATTCTTTTTGTCCGATTTAATCGAGAAAAAGATATACAATATTCATTCGCAAAGTACCCTTACAGGCGACGATGTTTTTGTAAACATTCCCACAGCAAGAACCCGTTTGTTGGTAGACTCGTTACGTGCTAGTTTGTATACCAATACAGGCGTAAAATTTGGTCGCCGTGCAGCGCGCATCGATACATCGCTAGTAAATGCGCGCGTGGCCTTTAGTAACATGAGTGTTAGGCATAAACGCAAGGTACGTGCCAATGTAGATCGTTTATCGGCCAGCTTTTTAGCCGACGATTTAAGTGGAAACCGTGCTCCTCGTTTGCGTGTTTCGCTGGCTTGCAAGGGCTTTGACGGCGTGGCCAACGATACGTTGTTGTTTAAGGCCAAACGTGCCATGGCTTCTACCAGTGTAATGCCTAACAGAGAGCATACCTTTGTTCCAACCGGTGCTGTGCGTTTGTACTTTGATTCTGTGTTATGGTCGTCGCCTAAGGCAGGTATGGTGTTAGATTCAACGCTTGTTACGTTCGATGCTACTCCGCGTTACAAAACGCACAAGCGTGTAGGTAAAGGCAGATTGGTTAGAATACCCGATGCCGAACAGCAAGCCATCAATTTAGATAGTTTGTATAAAATAGGTATGCAAGTGGCCAATAGCGACGATTTTTCAGAAACCTACTTAACTAAATTTAGCAATAATGGCAAAATCTATTTAAAATCGTTCCGTTTGCGCGATCCTAATTTCCCCTTGCGCACCTCGTTAAATCGTGTAGATGTTCACTTTAACGACGACACCTTACATTTAGACAACATGCGTTTGCGCATCGGACGGTCTAATGTGCGTTTGTCGGGTAGGGTAGACAATATGCGTCGCTACTTATTGCGTGGTCAAACCCTTAAGGCCGATTTAAAGCTAACATCGCGTCGATTAGACCTAAACCAACTATTACGTGCTGCCAATTCGGCCATGAACTCGATGCCTGCCGATAGTGTGGTGGCCCAACAAAACGCCCTATTAGCAGAATCGGATACGTTGGGGTTATACGAAGAAACTCAAGATATGGCTGTGGATTCCCTTTCTGGTGCTGCTTTGGTGGTATTGCCTCGTAATTTAAACGTACGTTTTAATGCCCAAGTAGATTCGGTATTCTTTAGCAAAATGAAATTGGCCGATTTTACGGGTAATGTGCGCATAAAAAATCAGGTAATGAGCATTGGCAACTTATCTACCAGCACACAAGTTGGCAAGGCGGCCATGCACGTTAGTTACGAGTGTAAAAAGCCCAACAAAGCCGATGTAGCCCTAGCCATGGATATGGACAGTGTGCAAGTAGGTAGTTTGGTGCATGCTATGCCAGAGTTAGATGCGGTTATGCCCATGTTGCGTTCGTTCGATGGCAGTGTAGCCTGCGAGGTATCGGCCAGCGCTCAGTTAGACTCGGCCATGAACATCAAACTACCCACGGTAAATGCTGGTGCATGGCTACGTGGCGATAGCTTAGTGTTGATGGACGGTGAAACCTTCTCTGAAATTGCTAAAATGCTAATGTTTAACAAAAAAACCAAGAATCTCATCGATAGTGTATCGGTAGAATTGGTAGTAAAAAACAACGAAATAGAAATTTATCCATTTATGGTATCGATGGATAAATACCGCCTGGGGGTAGGCGGCATACAAGGCCTAGACCTCTCGTTTAACTATCATGTAGCTTTGTTAAAACCCGTTCGATTAGGCTTGGATGTGTACGGAAAAGACTTTGATCACATCAAATTTAGGTTGGCCTCTACCAAATTTAAAGATGGTAAAACCGTTATTGGCAAAGGAGGGTATTTAATTCGCGAAGAAGATGTAAATGTGCGTAAACTTTTCCACGATAAAGTGATTCAGGATATTTTAAAGGATAATAGGTAGAATTTGTATTAAAAAAGTCCATTTCATCGTAAAAAATAGTCACATTTTATATGTAATAGACACAAAATAGATGAGTTTCTCACCAAAAGTGCTTAAAAATTAGGCGTTTTTTAGCACTTTTGTTATTCTAACGCAAATGTACTGTTTTTTTATATAATACAATTGTCAGTTTATCAGCATATTAATATATCAATGATGAGTTTTTGATGTATTATTTTTTTTTCTTAGATGTAATATAGTGTAATCGTTTGCGCTTGTTTCTTGATTTTTATTCTTACTTTTGCGATAAGGAATTTACCTGAGAAATCAAGTCAACGAATTTTCTTAACTATTTACATATGAAAAAATCATTGTTGTTAATCACTGCTTTCATTGTTCCTATTTTTATGTGGGCGCAAAGAGAGGTTTCGGGATCGGTTTCGTTAAAAGATACAGGCGAACCCGAAATTGGCGTTAACGTAGTAGTAACAGGAACAACAACAGGTACTATTACCGACTTTGATGGCAATTATACCATCATGGTGCCTGAGGGTAAAACACTTACCTTTTCTTATTTAGGGTATGCTTCGCAAACCTTACCGGTAACGTCATCAACACTTAATGTCGTGTTATCGCCAGACGAGCAAGTATTAGACGAAGTAGTTGCTGTTGGTTATGGTACCATGCGCAAAAGCGACTTGACTGGTTCTGTTGCTTCGGTAAAATCAGAAGATTTGCAAAGTCGTCCTGCAGCAAGTTTATCGCAAGCTCTTCAAGGTAAAGCCGCAGGTGTTACGGTTAATGCTGTTTCTGGTCAGCCTGGTGCTGCCGCCGAAGTCCGTATTCGTGGTATTGGAACCGTTAATAATAGCTCGCCTATTTATGTAGTCGATGGTATGATTGTTGACGATATTAGTTTCCTTAGCACAGACGATATTGCTTCTACAGAAATTTTGAAAGACGCTTCTGCTACGGCTATTTATGGTTCGCGCGGTGCTAACGGTGTTGTACTTATTACTACCAAAAGAGGTAAAAAAGGAGAAGCTAACATTACATTTAATGCGTATGCTGGTTTTCAAAACTCATGGCGTAAATTAGATCTAATGGGTCGTGATGACTTTGCAAACACATTGGTTACGATGCAACGTCCTGTATCCGAAGACCAATACCAAGATTACAAAAATTATGGTTTTGATTATTGGTTAAGGTCCTACAAACTAGGCAATAGCCCATATTTCCCTACCAATTTTGCATACGGCCAACAAGAAACTGATTGGCAAAATGAGGTGTTTAATCAAAATGCACCTATTCAAAACTATCACTTAGCAATTGATGGTGCCACCGATAAAGGTTCTTATGCAATGAGTGTAAGCTACTTTAATCAAGACGGTACCATTAAAGGTTCTGACTACGAACGTTTAACTGTTCGTTTAAATTCAGACTTTAAACCTCGTGAATGGTTACGCATTGGCGAAGACTTCTCGTTTATGTATTCTGGTGGTAGAAATGCAACCGTAAACAATGCTAGTCCACAATCTTCTATCTTATCTGCTTCTATGGCGATGGCACCATGGGATCCCACTCATTATCCAGAAGGATCTGTAAATCGCAATGGCAAAGACATTTCTGGTAATATTGCGGCGGGTTCAAATAACCCCGAGGTGGTTAACCCCTATACTATGCTAGAAAAATACCACCCACAAGACCAAGCAGATAGATGGGTAGGTAATGTGTTTGTAGAATTGTTGCCTATTAAAGGGTTGTCTATCAAATCAACCATTAACATGGACCTTAGCAATGTGCGACACAAAATGTTTAAAGAAAAATACGAGTTCTCTGCTAAAGACCAATCACAATTCAACTTCTTGGAGTCTAGTACTACTCGTTATTTAACATTGATTCAAGATAATATCATTTCGTACTCTACCGATATAGGTAAACATGCTATCAATGTGATGGCAGGTCAAACCTGGCAAGAATACACCATGTCTTCTATTGGTGGCTCTGGTTTTGATATTGTCAATCCTGCCGAAAATAAATGGTATTTATCTCAAACTACCATGTCAAGCGAAATTGATGGTGTAGACGTAAGTCGTAAAGTAAGCGATGGTGCAGAACGTACAGCTATGGTTTCTTTCTTGGCACGTGCTCACTATGCATACGACCACCGCTACATGATAACCGCCACTTTCCGTGCAGACGGCACCTCTAAATTTAAAAACTCAGATCCATGGGGCTACTTCCCATCGGTGGCTTTGGCTTGGAACGCCAACGAAGAAACGTTTATGAAACAATTCTCTAAAATGGACTACCTAAAAGTACGTGCAGGTTGGGGTCAAGTTGGTAACGAAAAAGTTTCTCAAAATGCATTCTCTTCTACCATTTTTACAGAAGGTCCTACATTTGTAGGTTATGTAGGTGGTGTAGGCAATCAACAAATTTTGAATGGTGCTGCTGTTCTAAAACAAGCAACAGACGGACGTTGGGAAACAACCGAGCAATGGAACGTAGGTGTTGACTTTGGTTTCTACAACGGTATGTTGTCTGGTACAGTTGAAGGTTTTGTTAGAGATACCAAAGACATGATTATGATTGTTACCACTCCTGGTGTGGTTGGTAACGTGCACTATCCATCTTCTAACGTAGGTTTGGTTCGTAATGCAGGTGTAGAATTATCGCTAGAACACCGCAATATGGTGGGAGACTTCTCTTACTCTATTGGTGGTAATGTGTCGTACGTTAAAAATACGCTACTTAAAAAGAATTCTGGTGATACCATGTATGGCGACCGCACCATTATTGAAGAAGGTTTGCCTTTGAATACGTTCTATCTATACGAATACCAAGGTGTATACAAAACAGATGCCGAAGCAGCAGCGCATTTGCCCAATGAATCAGTTTTAAAACGTGCTGGCGATGCTAAATATACCGACGTAAACGAAGATGGTAAAATTGACGAAAACGACAAAAAGACCTTCGGAAATCCTTTCCCATGGTTAACCTATGCATTAAACTTCCAAGCTCAGTTTTATGGCGTAGACTTGTCTATTATGTTCCAAGGAGCATACGGCAATCAAATCTATAATGCGGTTAGAGAACGTACAGAAGGTCAAGGTATGGATTGTACATTGAGCAATACCATGAAAGATGTTTGGACAGTTGATAATCCTAATGGTTCTATTCCTAATCCTTATGGAGATTCAGAAAACATGGCTTCGTCAACACGTTTCTTAGAAGATGGTTCTTATTTCCGTCTAAAAGATGTTCAAATTGGTTATACAGTTCCTAGACGAATTACTCAAAAAGCAAAAATTAACCGTTTACGTTTTTATGTTTCGGCAAGTAATTTGTTTACCCTTACAAAATATACTGGATATGACCCAGAAGTTGGTTTAGGCGGTGTTGATTATGGTAACTATCCTGTACCTACCACATTCTTATTTGGTTTGAATCTAGGTTTCTAACATTAAATTAATAGCGATATGAAAACAAATTATAAATACATTTTGATTGCTGGTTTAGTGACCCTTTTTGCATCGTGCAACGAGTGGTTAAAAGAACCTACGCCAAACGAAACCACTATTGATGAGTATTTCTCTAGTGAGGCAGCAGCTGTTAATAATGTTAGCGCAAACTACGTTCCTCTTACGTGGGAATGGAATGCCAATACATTCTACAATGAATTTTTCTTTGGCGATATTATGTCTGACGATGCATTAAAAGGCGGAAATGGTATACCAGACTGTTCTTACTTTTATTCTTTAGAAAACTTCAAAGGAAATGCAGATAACGATGTGTTGTTACAATATTATAGAACCAATTACATTGGTATTGCTAGATGCAACTTGTCGTTGGCAGAACTTCCTAAAATGGATGATGCTCTTTTTACCACCGAAGGAATGAAAAAGCGTTTAATAGCAGAGTCAAAGTTCTTACGTGCTATGTATTACTTCCGTTTGGTGCGCATTTTCCAAGACGTTCCATTGGTAACCGAAATTCTTGATGAAACCTCAGAATGGAAACAACCCGTTTCGCCAGTTGCCGATATTTATACACTTATCTTAAGTGATTTAAACGATGCAGTAATAGATCTTTGGGAAAAAGATGATGCTCGTTTTGTTCCTGCTTCTGATATGGGACGTATTACTAAAGGTGCAGCGCAAGCCATGTTGTTGAAAGTAAACTTGTACTTAAAAGATTATGCAGAAGCAGAAAGATGGGGTAAAGCCATTATTGATGGAGCTAAGTATAGTTTGCATGCAGATTATGGTTTCAACTTTACCCTAGAAGGCGAGAACCAAGCAGAGTCTGTATTTGAGATTCAATACATGTCAGATGGTCAGTCAGACTGGGGCGAAGGCATTGGCTTTACGCGAGGTTCTTATGCGCAAATTATGACCCGTTCGCGTGGTAAATATTGGAACAAAACAGGTTATGGTTTTAACAAACCTACCCAAAATTTGTACGATGAGTTTGAAGAAGGTGATGCTCGCCGTGACTTAACCATTTGGGCTCCTCCTGCAAGTTATACACCCGCATACGAAGAAATTTATTTAGGCAACAAATATTGCAGCCGTAAGTATGCTATTATTTTGGATGAAACCGAAGAAAAAGGCACCTATTTTGATATAGGTCACGAAACACGTGGGCCACAAAACCGTATTGACATTCGTTACGCTGATGTGTTGTTGATGTATGCAGAAGCTTGTTTAGGCAATGGTAACAGTGGTCAAGCAGAATGGGCATTAGAAGAAGTTAGAAAACGTGCACGTGCTATTTCTGCCGATCCATCTACTAATTTACCACAATGGCCTAACTATAAAATCAAGGTATTGGGTGTAGAAAAAACTCCTACCCTAGAAGAAGCTATTCGCCACGAACGTCGTGTAGAATTGGCTATGGAAGGACACCGCTGGTACGATTTGGTTCGTTGGGGCATTGCTAAAGAAACCATGGATTACTATGCTACCACCGAAACACCCGAAGCACAAAAAGAAATGGCTCCATTTATAGAAGGTACGCACGAATATTTCCCTCTACCTACCAAAGAAGTAGAATTAATGAACTAATAAATATAGAATTACTCACTTTTAAATTTAAATGTTATGAAAAAATTAATTAGTTTTTTGTTTGTATCATTTGCAGCAGCTGCAATGATGGTATCTTGTAAACCTACCGGTGAAGAACCAAACGATCCTAGCAATCCTGGTTCTGGCGAAATTAGCATTAGCTTAGACAAAACAAGCCTTAATCTTCTAGAAGATGAATCTGCTCAATTAGTAGCAACTGTATCTCCAGAAGGTACAACCGTAACTTGGTCTAGCGATAATTTGGATGTTGCTGTAGTTGGTAATACCGGTATGGTAAAAGCAGTTGGTCAAGGATCTTGTATTATTACTGCTAAAGCAGGTGGTAAATCTGCACAATGTGCTGTAAACGTAACCAGAGGCGAAGTTGTTGTAGACGAAGCTTTGAAAGGTTCTAACTACTACCTATTGTTCTTGGACGAAGAATCTGCTTCTCAAATCCCAGCAGACAAAATTGTTAAAGACTATCGTGTAAACGAAGCTGACATTAAGTTGTTCATTTGGCCTGAGGGTGACTCTTACAGCGATGGTTCTGCAGTTGGTAAAAACTCATTTGGTTTGGCTCAAGGTTGGTTGTGCTTTAAATCAAACGAAGCTCCTTGGGGCGGTACAGGTGCTGGTGCTTCTAACCTAACTGTTGCTGGTTTGGACTACTCTGGTACAGATGACACTTATACTTTCCGTTGTGCATACAAAAGCACCGATGGTGGTAAAAATGAAATTGGTTTCATCAATGGTGACGGAGGTGAAGTTTGGATTGTACTTCCTGCTCAAACCGATGGTCAATGGCATGTATTTGAAAAAACTTTGGGTGAACTTGGCTTAAGCTGGACTGCTCCTTTCGACGTAGCTCAAAACATCATGATGTTCCGTTCTAGCCCTGCTAATACAACCTTGAACTTGGATGCTGCTTTCATCTATAAAAAATAATTGATTGGCACAAACCAATTCATAACTCATCATCAAAAGGTATAAGGGGCTTGGGTGCCCCTTATATCACCAATAAATAAACTGAAAAATCATCAATATGAAAAAGAATTCACTTGTTTTATTATTAGTAACGTTACTACTGTCATTGGTGGCTTGTGTACCAGATAAAAACGATGAGCCAACCAATCCTGATGTGTTTATAGAACCCACCGCCATTGCTATTGCTCCCGAACAAGAGAGCATTATCATAAAAGAAGGCGAACAAATAGCTATAAACCCCATATTAACCCCCTCTAATGCTACTAAATCGGCATTAACTTGGCAATCCAATAATAATAAGGTATGTAAAGTAGACCAAGATGGTGTGATTACAGGTGTAGGTTACGGAAAAACCGTGGTAATAGCCATGTATGGCTCTTTACAAGCTACCGTTGTGGTAAGAGTAGAAGCATCAGAACGTAAATACGAATTGATTTGGGAAGATAACTTTGATGGTAATTCGTTAAACATGGCCAATTGGTCGTACAAAACAGGTACCAACTTTGGTAATCAAGAAAAACAATATTGCACCGAAGGCACCAACAATGCCTATGTAAGAGACGGATATTTACACATAGAAGCAAAAAAAGAATCGTACCAAGGTTGCAATTATACTTCTGCACGTTTAGAATCTAAAGACAAAGTGAAAATTTGCTATGGCAAAGTAGAAGCACGTATTAGTGTTCCTTCTGGTGCCGGAACATGGCCTGCTTTTTGGATGATGCCCAATGATAATGCGTATGGTGCATGGCCTACAAGTGGCGAGATTGACATCATGGAACATTGGGGTCGAGAGCCACAAATTGTTTCGCACGCCGTACATACAGGCAATGCCAATGGTATGGGAAATCACTGGTCTAGCAAATACAATATCAGCAACATGGAAAATAACTTCCATACTTTTGGTATTGAATGGATAGATAATTACGAAAATGGTTTAGATGCCATCATCTTTACTCTTGATGGTGAAGTAAAGGCCAGAACTACCCAAATAAAAAATGGAACATTTAGAGATTGGCCTTTTGACAAAGACTTTTATATCATCTTGAACTTGGCCATTGGTGGAAGTTTAGGAGGTGCTGTTAACGATGCTATCTTCAACTCGCCTGTTATTATGAAAGTTGATTGGGTACGTATGTATAAACCTGTAAACTAAACTTACCATGAAATTCTCTGTTAAATATATTTTTGCTATGGTTGCCACTACCATGTTTATGGTAGCCTGTGCGCCCGATAAAGGCAACGAACCTGATGCTCCAGATTCTCCAAATACGCCAACCAATCCAGAGCAACCACAGGATCCTCAAGAACCCAGCAACCCTCAAGAGCCCGAAACCCCAGGCTCATCAGACAACGATTTGTTGATTCCATCACAAGAGGGATCGGCTGCAGTAAACGATGGTTATACCTTGGTTTGGGAAGATCTTTTTGACGAAGGTTATCTAGACGAATCTGTGTGGAATGTTGAGGTAAACGGTAATGGAGGTGGCAACAATGAGTTGCAATACTATCGTCGCGAAAACATTACCTTTGAGGCAGAACCTACCACTAATCGTCAGTGCTTGGTACTTACTGCTCGTAAAGAAAATTACAGCGGTAAAAACGCTACCTCTGGCAGGTTAAATACCAAGGGTAAGGTAGCTTATCAATATGGAAAAATAGAAGCGCTTATTAAATTACCCTCTACTTATAAAGGTTTATGGCCTGCCTTTTGGATGATGGGCAACGATTTTGATCAAGTAGGTTGGCCAGCATGTGGCGAGTTAGACATACTAGAGATGGGGAATGCGGGTGGTTTATCATCGCCCAATAAGGCGGCAGCTTACCTAAATGGTGCATGCCACTGGGGTCCATCATGGGATAAGCATTATTGCTATGGTCCTTCTACTACCCTTAATACGTCATTACAAGACGGAGAATTTCATCTAATTACCGTTACATGGGACGAACAATACATTCGTTGTTATGCTAATTATGGTACTGCTACCCAAGAAAAATACTACGAAATTGATGTTACCAAAGTTGATTTCTCTGATAACACAGTAGCAGGAAATTACTTTAAAAAGCCTTTCTTCATCATCTTTAATTTAGCCGTGGGAGGTAACTTCCCTGGTATATGGGACATTAATCAAATTTCTGCGTTAAATGCAGATAATAATTACGAAGCCAAAATGTACATTGACTACGTAAAAGTGTATCAAAAGAAATAATCGTAAAGGATTAATAGACAATATTTAAAAGCTGTACTATGAAGAAATTATTTGTAGCGATAGCCCTTGCTATGCCCTTTTTTGTAGTGGCCCAAGACTATCAATTGGTATGGTCAGAAGAATTTAACGATGATGTAATAAATACTTCTGTTTGGAATTTAGAGGATAATTCGCGTGGCGGTGGCAATGCCGAAATGCAGTATTATGCTCCTAAAAATGTAACGATAGAGGAACATCAAAGTGGGGCTAAATGCTTAGTGTTGAATGCTCAACGCGAAAATTACAAAGGTCGTCCTGCTACTTCTGGACGCATTAATAGCCAGGATAAGATGGCTTTTCAGTACGGCAAATTAGAAGTGCGAGTATGTGCTCCCAATACGGCCAACGGATTATGGCCTGCTTTTTGGATGTTGGGCAATGACTTGGTACGAGATTTAGGGAATGACGATTCTAACGATAAATTAACTTGCAAACAAAAAAGACAAGGATATGTAGTATGGCCTCGTTGTGGCGAGATAGATATGGTAGAAATGGGTCATGCTGATGGCATTAAGGCTGGCAAGCAAAACTATTTATTCAATGGCGCTTGTCATTGGGGCGAGAACTTTAACAATGGTCAGTACCCCAATATGGGTATGTTTAAAACATCAGAATACCCAATTCAAGAAGACTTCCATTTGTTTACGCTTATTTGGGATAAAGATTCCATTCGCATGTATTTTGATTTGGATAAATATCCAAATACAGAACCATATTTTAAACTAGCCATTGCAGGCAAGGGAAAGAAGAATCATCCTAGTCGTTACTTTCACAAACCTTTCTATTTAGTAGCCAACCTAGCAGTAGGTGGTTTTTTTACCGGCCTTCCCTCACCAGAAAAGTACGCAAAGGAAATTGATTCTACCTGTGAAAACTTCCAAAAAATCACAGCCTTGCCTGCAGATGGTTCTCCGGCCAAAATGTACATTGATTACATTAGGTTGTTCCAAAAAGGAGATGTTGGCGAAAAGCTAATCATTCAAGAATAACTAGTTTACAGTCTATTAATATAACGCAATAATAAAACAACAATATGGCTAACGATAAATTATCTATTAAAGAAAAGATTGGTTACAGTCTTGGCGACACAGCTTCGCACTTTGTGTGGGACCTTGTAGGTTTCTGGTTGTTAATATTTTATACAGACATTTACGGCATATCGCCCGTAGTGGCAGGTTGGATTATGTTTGCAGGTAGTATTTGGGATGCAGTGGTAGACCCCATTGTAGGTATTATCTCTGACCGTACCAACACCCGTTGGGGTAAATTCCGTCCTTATTTACTATTTGGCGCTATACCTTATGCTATTTTAGCGGTATTGGCCTTTACAACACCAGCATTTTCGCCCACAGGTTTAATTATATACGCCTCTATTACTTGCTTGCTATTGCGTACAGCGTATGCTTTTGTAAACTTGCCTTACTCTTCAATGAGTGCAGTTATGACATCCGACACCTACGAACGTGCAGGCCTTAATACCTATCGCTTTATTGCGGCCTATTTGGGTCAGTTTGTAGTAACAGGGTTGGCACTATATCTTGTAAATTATTTTGGTAACCAAGGTAATGAAGCCATAGAAGCAGGTGGCTTAAAAGCGATGTTTACTACTTCTACTACCAATGCTGCACAAGGTTATCAATACACAGTAGCATTATTTGCCTTGTTAAGTTTGGTGTTCTTTATTATAACCTTTGCTACCACACGCGAACGCGTACCTGCTCCTAAAAAGCAAGATACTTCTATTGCAAAAGACTTTAAATACCTATTCAAGAACGATGCTTGGATTATTCTTACCATTGTAGGTGTGGTGTCGTTTATTATGTTTGCTATGCAAAATGCTGCCATTGCATATTACTTTAAATATTACATAGGCGATGCAGAAGGGGTGCAACTATTTAATGTATTGGGCACTGTGGCGCTTATAGTAGCCTTGCCGCTTTCTAAACCCTTAGCAAAACGTTTTGGGAACAGAAACGTATTTATTGGAAGCTCTATTTTATCGGGTATTTTCTTTGCCTTAATTTATGCAGCTGGCGACAACCTAATTGGTATTTATACGTTTAATATTTTGGCTAAAATGGCCTATGCTCCTGCAGTTCCATTGTTATGGACCATGTTGGCCGATGCTGCCGATTATGGCGAATGGAGATTAGGACGTAGAACAACAGGTTTGTGTTTTTCTGCAGCTGTATTTGCTCAAAAAGTAGGTTGGGCTATTGGTGTAGCCGCCTCTGGTTGGGTATTAGAAGTATCTAACTTTGTTCCTAATGCACTAGAACAATCTAGCCAAGCTATGTTAGGTATTAAACTATTAGTATCTATTATTCCAGGTATTTTATACGCATCGTGCGCTATCTTTATGTATTTCTATAAAATAGATAGCAATACAACTCAACAAATGAAAATAGATTTAGATGCAAAACGTGCATTAGAAGCAGAAACTTGTTAAAATTGAAAATATTTAGACATCATGCAACATAAAACTTTTTATGTAGGAAACACGCCTCTTCAACAATTTGACAAAGAGGTAAAAGGTGAATTTGTTACCCTTAATGGCGAACGTTTTTACCAAATTGATTACATCGATGCCATGCAGCCTTTCTTTATCAGTGTGGCCAGTGAAACCAATTTATGGATGTACCTTTCTAGTACGGGTGGTTTAACAGCTGGTCGTACTAGTCCAGATATGGCATTGTTCCCATATTATACAGACGATAAAATTACAGAATCGTCAGAAATTACGGGCAGCAAAACCATTATTCGTGCTACATTCGGCGATAAAACCTATTTATGGGAGCCCTTCTCGGTTCGTGCACAAGGGTTGTATGCTATAAAGCGTTCGGTAGCTAAAAGTACCATTGGTAATAAAATATTATTTACCGAGGTTAATGAAACCCTACAGCTTTCGTTTTCGTACATGTACATGAATGCCGATCAGTTGGGTTGGATTAAAAAGAGCACTATTTCTAATCTTACCGATACAGAGGTAGGCATAGAATTAATAGATGGGCTGCAAAATATTTTACCAGCCGGAACCAATAGAATAACTCAAAATACGTATTCTACATTGGTAGATGCATATAAGCGTACAGAACTTGTATCAGAAGCATCGTTGGTGTTGTTTCGTATGGAGTCTATCATGGTTGATAAGGCAGAGCCTAGCGAGTCGCTCAAAGTAAATACGGTGTGGAGTTATGGTTTACCTGATGCAACATACATGGTTAGTTCCATGCAATTAGATGCTTTCCGTATGGGGCTTGATGTGCATCCCGAAATGGAATCAAAAGGAGTTAAAGGTGCCATTTTGGCGCACGATAATTTTACCTTAGCTACCAATCAGGTTAAACAATGGTATTTTGTAGCAGATGTACAAAAAGATGCAGTTGGTGTGCGCAATTTAATTCAGTTTATCAAACAGACACCCCAATTGCAAGATTACATTGAAACAGAAGTGGCTAAAGGTACTCAAGCACTTAAAGCCATTGTAGCACAGGTAGATGGTGTGCAACAAACGGCAGATGAACATGGTATGGCACGTCATTTTGCTAATACCTTGTTTAATACCATGCGTGGTGGTTTTTATTGCGACGAGTACACCATAGTGGCAGCTGATTTTGTAAAGCACGTTAACTTGTTTAATAAAGCTGTAGCAAAGCAGCATCAAGCCATGTTGGCTTCTTTACCAACATCGTTGCTTTATGCAGCGTTAGAAGAAAAAGTAAAAGCAACAGGCGATGCACAATTGTATCGTTTATTCCAAGAATACTTGCCCATTACCTTTAGTCGTCGTCATGGAGACCCTAGCCGACCTTGGAACTTGTTCCATATTCGAGTAAACGATGACAATGGCAATAAAATTATTTCGTATCAAGGTAACTGGCGTGATATTTTCCAAAATTGGGAAGCTTTATCCTTGTCGTATCCAGCCTACATCAATGGCATTATAGCCAAGTTTTTAAATGCTACTACGGCAGATGGATACAACCCATATAAAGTAACTAGCGAGGGTATTGATTGGGAAGTGATTGTTCCAGAAGATCCATGGTCTAACATTGGTTATTGGGGCGACCATCAAATCATTTACTTGTTAAAATTGATGGAATTGTCGCACAAGTATTATCCCCAAGCATTAGATTCTTATTTGAATCGCGAAATGTTCTCGTACGCGCAGGTTCCTTATCGCATTAAATCGTATCAAGAAATTGTGCAAGATCCTCGCAATACCATTAGTTTTGATCAAGCATTGCACGATAAAATATTGGCGATGCAACCCGCTTATGGTAGCGATGCACGCTTAATGCTTGATGAATCAAATCAAGTTGTCTTGGTGTCATTCACAGAAAAGATTTTGGCAACCTTATTGGCAAAGTTAAGTAATTTTATACCACAAGCAGGTATTTGGCTAAATACCATGCGTCCCGAGTGGAACGATGCTAACAATGCGTTGGTGGGTATAGGTGCTTCTATGGTAACGTTGTATTACATACGTCGTTTTGTAGCCTTTGTAAGCGATTTGTATGCAAAACATACAGACGAAAACTTTGTAGTATCGGCAGAAATAAAACAATTGTTTGTTGATGAAATGGCTGCTTTTGAAGATTCAAAAGAATTATTGCCTACAGGATTTAATGCCTACCAACGTAGGGTAGTTATTGATGCCTTAGGTAAAGCAGCTACACAATATCGCCAAAAAGTATATGCTGGTTTAACGGGTAATAAAACCACTATCTCTACTGCCGATTTGCTTGCTTTCTTCCAATTAGTATTAGCGTATTTAGATCAATCTATTGCTGCCAATCAGCGTGCAGATGGTATGTATCATGCTTACAATTTGGTGCGTTTTGAAGACGATACTGTGCAAGTTGATTATTTGTACGAGATGCTAGAGGGTCAGGTTGCTGTATTGTCGGCTTTGCAATTATCGCCGCTACAAGTAGCAGATATGTTGGATGCTATGCGTCAAAGTGCGTTGTATCGTCCCGACCAACAAAGTTACACCTTGTACCCTAACAAACAGTTACCTGCCTTTTTAGAAAAGAACAATATTCCTGCTCAAGCAGTAGAATCGTCTGCTTTTATTCAAAAAGCCTTACAAGAAGGCGATACCCGTATTGTGTGCCAAGATAAAATGGGCGGTGTTCACTTTAATGCAACCTTTAATAATGCCGAATTTTTGGCAGCTGCTTTGGATAAGATGGGCAGTGTATCGCCAGAAGACCGCAAGTATTTGTTAGATTTGTACGAACAAATGTTTAATCACAATGCCTTTACTGGTCGTTCGGGTACATTCTATAAATACGAGGGGTTGGGTTCTATCTATTGGCACATGGTATCTAAATTGCTAGTGGCCATTCACGAGAATATTTTAAAAGCCATAGAAGAAAAGGCAGATAAAGAGGTTTTAGAAAGACTAAAAGCACATTATGCTGCTGTTAAATGGGGTATAGGTGCCCATAAATCGCCAAAAGATTATGGCTCGTTCCCATTTGACGCCTACTCGCACACACCTGCTATGGCAGGCGTGCAACAACCTGGTATGACGGGTCAGGTAAAAGAAGATTTGTTAAATCGTTTCTTTGAATTGGGTATTAGGGTAAACAATGGAAAATTATCCATTGCTACCGATATGCTAAATAAAGATGAGTTTGTAGATAATACGCTTTGTTTTACCTATTGTGCAGTTCCATTTGTGTATGTATTAGGTACGCGTAAAGGCATTGATGTAGAATACTGCAATGGTACTACCAGTTCATTTGCTAATAACGAGATAGACCAAGCAACTAGTGCTGCTATTTTTGCTCGTACTAAAGATATAAAACAAATAATTGTTCATTTATCACTATGAAAAAGTTAGTAGGTTTTATTGTCCTTGTTTTGTGGTGCGTAAGTTGTGTACAACAACCTGTTACAACGCCTACAAATAGCATTGATGCTAAAGTAACCGCATTGATGGAACAAATGACCTGGGAAGAAAAAATTGGTCAGTTGCATCAAGTAGAAGGTGGACAATTAACTCCTCAACTTTATTCAGAAATAGCAGAGGGGCATGTAGGTTCTCTATTAAATTGTCCTAAGCATTTGGTGAACGATGTGCAACGAATTGCCATGCAACAAAGTCGTTTGGGTATTCCGTTGCTAATAGCCCGCGATGTGATTCATGGTTTTAAAACCATTTTTCCAATTCCCTTGGGACAAGCGGCTACATTTAATCCTATATTGGTAGAAAAAGGAGCAGAGATAGCTGCTACAGAGGCTTCTTCAGAAGGGATTCGCCTTACTTTTGCGCCTATGATAGATATAACGCGCGATCCACGTTGGGGACGCATAGCCGAAAGTTTAGGCGAAGATCCGTACTTAACCTCTGTGTTGGGTGTTGCGATGGTAAATGGTTTTCAGGGAAACGATTTAACCCAACCCAATAAGGTAGCTGCTTGTGCTAAGCATTTTGCAGCTTATGGATTTAGCGAAGGAGGACGCGATTACAACATCGCCGATGTGTCTGAATACCAATTGCGCGAAGTTATTTTGCCTCCATTTAAGTCGGTAGCCGATGCTGGAGTAGCTAGCTTTATGCCTTCTTTTAACGAAATTAACGGAGTCCCAGCTTCTGCTAATGCCTATTTATTTAAACAGATTTTACGCGGCGAGTGGGGTTGGAAAGGAACTGTTATAAGCGACTACTTCTCTATTAAACAAATAAAAACACAGGGTTTTTGCGAAACAGAGGCGCAAACAGCTGCCCTTGCTATAGAAACGGGTATTGATGTTGATATGATGAGTTATGTGTATCATCAGTACCTAGATTCGTTGCTTATGGATGGTTCTGTTAGCGAAAAAGCAATAAATGACGCGGTGCGTAATGTGCTTACATTAAAATATAAATTAGGCCTTTTTGATAATCCTTATGTAGATACTTTGGCTCAGCCTATACATTACGATGTGTCACATCTAGCTGTTGCTAAGCAAGCTGCAATAGAAGGAGCCGTATTGCTTAAAAATGAGCATAATTTATTGCCATTGTCTGCTAGTCAACTTAATTCGGTGGCAATCATTGGCCCAATGGCGGATGCTCCTGCCGAGCAAATAGGAACGTGGTGTTTTGATGCAGAGCCAAGTCGTAGTATAACACCACTCATGGCTATTACTAAAGAGTTACAAGATGGACCTATTATTCATTATGTACCAGGATTAAACTATAGTCGTGATGTAAATACCAATCAAATAGAGAGGGCGGTAAGTGCCGCCAAAAAATCGGATGTGGTGTTGTTGTTTGTAGGCGAGGAAGCTATTTTATCGGGCGAGGCAAAGTGCCGTGCTCGCTTAGATTTGCCAGGTGCACAAGCCCAATTAGTGAATGCTGTTGCTGCTACCGGAAAACCGGTGGTAATGGTAGTGATGGCAGGGCGGCCGTTGTGCATTGGCAATGAAATTGCCAATGCCAACGCGGTGTTATACACCTTCCATGGTGGAACCATGGCCGGCCCTGCCATCTCCGATTTGCTTTTTGGCAAGTCTATACCATCTGGAAAACTACCTGTAACTATACCTCAAGCCGAAGGTCAAATTCCCATCTATTATTACCAAAAGGAAACAGGGCGTCCCCCTCATCATTTTACGCTTATTGACGACATTCCTGTTGGTGCAAAACAAACATCGTTGGGATTTTGTACCTATTGGCTTGATGCAGGTATAGAACCTTTATACCCATTTGGTTTTGGTTTATCATACACTCAATTTACCTACAGCGATATACAGGTTTCGCAGCAAAATTTTTCGGCAACAGATACACTTACTGTTACTTGCACCATTACCAACACAGGTAAGTACAACGCTTACGAGGTAGCACAGTTGTATGTACACGATCCTGTGGCTTCGCTAACACGTCCACTTAAACAACTTAAAGGATTCCAAAAAGTATTCATCAAAGCAGGTGAACAAGAAAAAGTTTCGTTTAAGTTAACTAATAACGATTTTGCTTTTTGGAATAATCAAAATCAATTTGTGGCAGAACCCGGTGCTTTTACCCTTTATGTGGCTCCTAGTAGCGATGTAGCAAAAGGTTGTTCTGTATCGGTTGTACTAGAGTAAACAATTAATCTTAACACAATACATTATGAAGAAATTTTTATTGCTTGCAGTAACCTTTTTAATAGGTTTTCAGGCCTATGCTGCCTATCAGTTGGTATGGTCTGACGAGTTTGATGCTGATTTATTAAACACTACAGCTTGGTCATACGAGATTGGAACTGGTTTTCAAGGTTGGGGAAATTGGGAAAAACAATACTATACCAATAGCACAAACAATATTTATTTGTCAAATGGGGCGTTGGTAATTAAAGCCTTAAAAGATGCAACAGCCTACGATCCTGCTTATCAAACAGCGTTTACTTCAGCCCGTATTAATTCATTGGGTAAGGTACAAGCTAAATATGGTAAGTTTGAGGCGCGTATTAAGTTGCCAGAACCTGCAAAAGGTGTTTGGCCTGCATTTTGGATGATGGGAACCAATGGTCAAGAATGGCCTAGATGTGCCGAATTTGATATCATGGAATACATGTGTAATAGTTCTAATTACAATACAATTAATTCTACTTTACATTGGTACGACGAGTCGGCTGGCGTTGATAAAGGGGTTAATTATGGATTGGCAACAACGGTAAATAACCCTACCGATTGGCATGTATATACCATGGAATGGACTCCTACTACCGTTAGAACGTACATTGATGGTGTTGAATTTTATGCTGCAGACATTACACCAGCGCACATGACAGAGTTTCATAACGAGGCTTATATATTGCTAAATATGGCCATAGGTGGTGCTTATGTTAATTATGAATACGACCCTGCCATTACCGAAAAAACCATGCAGATAGATTATGTGCGTATTTATCAAGATGTAGACACCTATCCAGCATCCACCTTTACCAATAATAGCACCGATCCTTCTGACAAACCTTCGGAAGAACCAGAAGAAGATAATCCATGCAATAAGATGCCAACGATGACCCCTGGAACGCATTACTTTGCTCCTGGTTGGTTCGAAGCAGGAGGATACGTAGCTACAGCTGTAAACAACAACCTTTCTATTCAAACTCCGCTGCCTACTTACGAACGTTGGCAGGCTCAGTTTAAGTATAACTTAAATCAGCCAATCAGTGTTCAACCCGGAGTTCAATATGAATTCTCGTTTACCATTACCTCTGATATTACAACTACTAACAATGTGTTGGTTAAATTGATGCAAGACGATAATAATTTCTTCTGTAGCCAAGAATTTGCTCTTGAAGCTGGGGTACCTTATCAGTTTACCTATACAGGTACGGTAGGCGCCTTGAATTTATCTACGTTGTTATTTGATTTTGGAGGCAATGCTGCATGTAATATTACCGTTAACGACATCTATTTTGGAGAAGTGGGTTGCATCAGTACAGGTGTTATCGATAACGATGCTGTAACGTTATCCATTAGTCCTAACCCAACTCCTGGTATGTTGTATGTATCGTCGCCAGAAGGAATTACACAAGTAACCATCTTTAACTTGTTAGGAAAAATTATTGCCGATAAACAGGTTGATTTGTCAAATGCATTGCAACTTAATTTAAGTAATCAAGCCAGCGGTGTGTACGTGGTTCGTTTGCTAACCGAAAATGGCCATGTAATTATTAGAAGAGTTATTAAACAATAGTTTTGTTAGGTATAGCTAGTAAAATTACGCCCCTGCATGCAGGGGCGTAATTTTGCTTTTGTAGGAAAGGATGTTTTTTGTGGGGGATATTACAAAGCTGGGCTTAATAGACGAGCAACAGACTGTACTATTTTGCGCCATATGGGACGTTTCTTCCAGCGCCAATACGATAGGGTTTTGCAATCTTTGCAGTCGTGCATAAATATATTGGTTAGTTCTTGTGCTTTTTCAGTGTCGTAAATAAAGGCATTCACCTCAAAGTTCTGTTCAAAGCTGCGCAAGTCCATGTTGGCGGTGCCTACAATGCTCAGTTCTCCGTCAATTACCATGGTTTTAGCATGAATAAATCCTTTTTGGTATTGTAGTATCTTTACCCCCGATTTTAGGATGTCTCCCATGTACGATATAGAGGCCTCAAAGGCAATGTGTTCGTCGCTTTTAAACGGAATCATTACCCTTACATCTACACCGCGTAGGGCAGCCATTTGTATGGCATTAGCAATGCTCTCATTGGGTAAAAAATAGGGGTTTTGTATGTAAATATACTTTTTTGCGTGCATGATGGCATGCAAGTAGCCTTGCATAATGGTTTGCCAGTTCATGTCAGGACCACTACCTACAATTTGCATAAAATAATTGTTGGTAGTAGTTGATATAGGGAAATAAGCAGGCTTTTGAAAAACCTTTTTGGTCATATACGACCAATCGGCTCTAAAAATATTTTGCAGGCTTACTACGCTATTTCCTTGTATGCGGATGTGCGTATCGCGCCAAACGCCCCAGTTTAACCCTTTGGTGTAACGGTCTGCAATGTTGAAACCTCCCAGATAACCTATTTCTCCGTCAATAATTACAATCTTACGGTGGTTGCGGTAGTTTAATTTGGTGGTAAAAAACGGAAAGCGTACTTTAAAGAAAGAGAAAAGGCTAATACCTGCCTTTTTCATTTCTCTAATGGCCGAACGTTTTAAGTGCCAACTGCCCAAATCGTCGTAGATAAGCCTAACTTTTACTCCCTCTTTTGCTTTTTTTATCAATGCGTCTTTAAAGGCATTGCCTGTTTCGTCACTTTCTATAATGTAATATTCGGCGTGTATATGGTGTTTGGCTTGCTCTATGTCTTTTAGCATATCGGCCAATAACGATTTTCCATCGGTATAATAACCTACTTGGTTGTTGGTAGAAAGCGGTGCATTGGCCGTTTTGTGCAATAATTGAATAAGTGGTTGGTGATTTTGTATCAGCGAGTCGCTAAGGGGTTCTAGTTGGTCGCGCGCATTTTTGGTTTGGCTAATCAGTTGTGAATGCATTTTGCGCGATAACCTGCTTTGACGTTTAAAACTTCGGCCAAAAACAATGTAAAGCAATAATCCAAAGTAAGGTAAAAATAACAGCAGCAATACCCAAGCAACCGTTCTAACGGGGTTCTTGTTTTCTAGCAGAACCACGGCAACACTGGCTATAACAAGGTACCAGTAGGCCCCTGCCAAAATAAATTCTATTATTTGTTCTATCAATTGCTGCATGTTATCGGTAATAATGCATAAATGTAGCGTCGCCTATGTGCCTAATTTCTTGGCGTAATCCTTTTTGTGTAATAATGGGTGCAGGCGTGCCTTGCTGGCAACAGTAGCTGCCTATTTCTACTTGAATCTCGTCAAAATAGTTGCCTGCTATAAACGATTGCAAGGTTTTTTCTCCACCCTCAATAATAATGGACTGAATTTTTCTAGTATATAGTTCGGTAAGTAACTCGGGTATAATGTTTTTATTAAAATCTACTTGCCAATGTAATTCGTCTTGTTGCTTTGCGTTTACAATCATAGTGGGTTGCGACCCATCTAACAAATGGTGCGTAGACGGAATTTTTACGTTTTTGTCGATGGCAATGCGCAGTGGGTGCTTGCCAAACCAACGGCGGGTATGCAAACTAGGGTTATCTTTTAGGGCCGTTTGGGTACCTACTAAAATAGCACTTTCTTCGGCCCGCATTTGGTGCACCAAGGCTTTGCTAATATCGGTCGATATACGAATGGGTTTGTCGTCAAATGCATCCAAAAACCCATCGGCCGTTTGGGCCCATTTTAAAATAATGTAGGGTCGTTTTTGGGTAAAGTAGGTAAAAAAGCGTTTGTTTAGTTCCCAACCTTCTTTCTCTAACACGCCTGTTATTACCTCAATGCCTGCTGCTTTTAGTTTGGCAATACCCCTTCCTGCTACTTGTGGGTTGGGGTCTACGTTACAGATAACTACTTTTTTTACCCCCTCGCATACCAATCGGTCGGCACAGGGTGGCGTTTTGCCATAGTGCGAGCAGGGTTCTAAATTAACGTATACGGTACTTTCGGGCAATAAATGCCTTTCTTTTACGCTATTTAGCGCGTTTACCTCGGCATGCGGCCCTCCGCACTGCCTATGATACCCCTCGCCAATAATGCGTCCCTGTGCTACTACTACGCACCCTACCATGGGGTTGGGGGCCACATAGCCTCGCCCCAAACGCGCCAAATAGAAGCACCGCTGCATGTATGTATTGTCGTTAAAGGTCATAAGTCGAAAGTCAACGGTCAAAAATTGAAAGTGTAACTTGCCTTGTTAATTGTGTAAGTCAAAATTACACCTTTTGGCGCTCTGAACCAAATTATTTGGCATTTTTCTTTGATACAACCTGCGGGCAGTGGGTTGATGTAATGTAAATTACGTTATCTTTGCACCATGCAAGCACTTTATACGCAATACAAACAGCAATTAACCCCGTACTACACAGCCCACGAAGCTTCGCTTATGTTTAGGGCTTGTGTGGCACATGTGTTGCAGGTAGAAGAGCAAAAAACCTATTTTCTGTCTGATTTAACGGCTACACCCCAGCAATATGAGTTGTTACTACATATGTTACAACAATTGGCGCAACATGCCCCCTTACAGTATGTATTGGGATTTGAAACGTTTATGAATCTGCGTTTTGCTGTAACGCCATCTGTGCTTATACCTAGGCCAGAAACGGCTCAGTTGGTAAAGCAAATAATAGAAGAGAATAAACACCGATCTTCATTGCGTATTTTAGATGTGGGAACAGGTAGTGGATGCATCGCTATTTCGTTGGCATATTACCTGCCAAATGCACAAGTAACGGCGGTAGATGTGTCTAAAGAGGCTTTGCTGGTAGCTCAAAAAAATGCCCATTCCATCGGGGTAAATGTGCAATTTAAACACCTTGATTTTTTAAAAGACGCCGCTAGTTTACTGCCAGAATTTGATATCTTGGTAAGCAATCCACCTTACGTGTTAGAAAGCGAAAAAATCGATATAGAAGAGCATGTGTTGCAGCACGAACCCCATTTAGCATTATTTGTTCCTAATCAAACTCCTTTGTTATTTTATCAAGCTATTGCGCAATACGCCACACGTATCATACCGTTGGTATACCTAGAAATTAATCAAGCATTAGCAAAAGAAACAAACCAATTATTTGAGAGCTACGGCTATACTTCTTTGGTAGAAAAAGATCAATTTGGTAACTTTAGATTTGTACGAGCCAGTACGCAGAAGCATTAATTCTTACTTGATGTAGTTGTAATACATCTTTATTTGTTAATAATGAGCTATTTTTGGCTAAATGAGCAAGTTTTGTAGTATAATTTTGGCAAAAAAATATTTGGTAAATCTGTAATTTATGTATAATTTAGCAAACGATTGCAAAATTATACGGGCATGAACTACTTAAACTTCGACAAGACCATTTTAGCAAATTTAGAAAAGTCTCTTACTAAGGAGATGTTGCGCACCAATCGCTCGGGTGCGTATAATAGTACTACACTAGTAGATTGCAATACCCGAAAATATCATGGGCAGTTGGTAATTCCTATTCCTGCTATCGACGACGACAACCACATTTTGCTATCGTCACTTGACGAAACCATTATTCAACACAGTGCTGAATTTAACTTAGGAGTACATCAGTATGAAGGAGGCACTTTTAGTCCTAATGGTCATAAATACATTCGTGAGTTTAGTTGCGAGGTTATTTCAAAAACCATTTATCGAGTAGGTGGGGTTATTATTTCTAAAGAACGCCTAATGGTGTCGAACGAGGCGCGCACCCTTACCAAATATACCTTGTTGCAAGCCCATTCGGCAACCACCATTCGCTTTAAACCCTTTTTGGCGTTTCGCAGTGTACATCAGCTATCCCAAGCAAATCAGTATGCATCCACTAATTTTGTAACGGCCAGTAAAGGGGCTTCGTTTCAGCTTTATTCCAACTATCCATCCTTGTATTTGCAGTTTTCTAAACAACCCCAATATATACACAATCCTCATTGGTACAACCATATAATGTATGCCAAAGAGCAAGAAAGAGGTTGTCCGTACACCGAAGATTTATTGGTCCCAGGCTATTTTGAGATGTCCATTAAAAATGGCGAAAGCATCTATGTGTCGGCAGGTATATCGGAGGTGTCGCCTACTCAGTTAAAAAAGATGTGGGATATAGAGTTGGCCTTACGCCATGCCCGTAAAGATATGTACCAATGTTTGCGCAATGCCGCCATTCAGTTTACCAAGAAAGTAGGCGATGGATTGTATTTATTGGCAGGGTATCCATGGTTTAAGGTGCGTGCGCGCGATCAATTTATTGCCATGCCAGGCTGTAGTTTGGCCATAGGTCAACCCCAATTGTTTGAATCGTTGGCACAAACGGCCATGGCTGCGTCTCGATCTTTTATGGATGGTCTGCCTAATTCAGTTATATCCGAACTTGATGCGCCCGATGCGTTGCTTTGGTTGGTGTGGGCGTTGCAGCAATACAACGAACAAATATCAAGGGGAGATTTATACGATGAAATGGCACAATTTGTAGTACAGGCCGTGCATTTTATTGCCAATCAACAGCATCCACATGTGTACATGCAACAAGATGGTTTGCTATACGTTGATGGTACCCATGTGCCCATGACATGGATGAATGCTACAGAGAATGGTCTACCTATTACTCCACGTACAGGCTATGTGGTAGAAATCAATGCCTTGTGGTACAACGCCCTTTGTTTTGCTCAACAGTTAACCAATGATGTTGCTGTGCGTACAGAATTAGAAAAATTGGCAACCGATGTAGCACAGTCGTTTACCGCTACTTTTTGGAACGGGCTTTATTTGTACGATTACGTTAATGGTCAGTACCGTGATGTTGAGGTTCGCCCCAACATGATATTGGCAGTTTCGCTTCCTTTTTCGCCCCTTAGTAGGCAACAGCAAAAATCTGTATTAGATGTTTGTACACGCGAATTGCTTACTACCAAGGGATTGCGTAGTTTAAGTCCCAAAAGTGGTTCGTACCGTCCCAATTACGTAGGGGGTATGTTAGAACGCAATCGTAATTACCACAATGGTCCGGTTTGGCCTTGGTTTACCGGTGCTTATGCCGAGGCTTACCTTAAACTACACAAGCAAGGTGGTGTTTCGTTTGTAGAACGACTACTTATTGGTATGGAAGCCGAGATGAAAAAACTATGTGTAGGTACGCTATCGGAGTTGCACGACGGAAATCCACCCTTTAAAGGACATGGTGCCATGTCGTATGCACCTTCTGTGGGCGAAATTCTTAGAACGATACAGTTATTAAACAATATGCAATAAACCTTTTACCATGAAAGCATTGATGTTTGGGTGGGAATTTCCACCCCATATATTAGGAGGTTTAGGCACTGCCAGTTACGGGCTAACCCGCGGCATGGCAGAGCAAGAAGATTTGTCTATTACGTTTGTCATACCCAAACCCTATGGCGACGAAGATCAAAGTTTCTTAAAAATTATAGGGGCGTGCAACGTTCCTGTGGTTTGGAAAGAGGCATCGTACGACGAGGTGGAGAGAACCTTGGGTGGCATTATGCATCCCAACGAGTATTATTATTACCGCGACCATATCCGATACGATTACAGCCGCATTGGAACCAATAACATAGGTTGTATCGAGTTTTCGGGCAGGTATCCCGATAACTTATTGCAAGAAATAGACAATTACGAGGCGGTAGCAGGCGTCCTAGCTCATAGTTTAGAGTTTGACGTGATTCACTCGCACGATTGGCTTACCTATCCTGCTGGTATTTTTGCTAAACAAATATCGGGCAAACCCTTGGTTATTCATGTGCACGCTACCGATTTTGACCGCAGTCGCGGGCAAGTAAACCCTACGGTGTATAGCATCGAAAAACGAGGCATGGATATAGCCGACCACATTATTTGTGTAAGCGATTTAACCCGCCGAACCGTTATAGAAAAATACCACCAAGACCCCCGTAAAGTAACTACCGTGCACAATGCGGTAGACCCCATACCCAACGTAGAGCAGTTTGTAAAAACACCAAGAAAAGAAAAGTTGGTTACTTTTTTGGGACGTATTACCATGCAAAAAGGCCCTGAATATTTTGTAGAGGCAGCTGCTAGGGTATTGCAGCGTACTAAAAATGTACGTTTTGTAATGGCTGGCAGCGGCGATAAAATGCAAGCCATGATAGACCTAGTTGCCGAACGTGGTATTGCCGATAAGGTGCACTTTCCTGGCTTTTTAAAAGGCAAACAAGTAACACAAATGTTGGCCGATAGCGATGTGTATATGATGCCATCGGTATCAGAACCCTTTGGAATATCGCCCCTAGAGGCCATGCAAGTAGGAACGCCTTCTATTATATCCAAGCAATCGGGTTGTGCCGAAATTTTAGATCATGCCATTAAAACCGATTATTGGGACATAGACGCCATGGCCGATGCCATTTATGCCATTGTAGAATACCCCGCCATATACCAAACCTTAAGCAAAGAGGGGCGCGACGAGGTAAACCGCATTACATGGGACAAAGCTGGCCTTAAAGTCCGCGATATTTATAACGCTGTGGTGTATCGCGACTAAACGATTAAAGTTGCGATTAAGTGAGTGCAGAAGCAAAGTTTACTTTGATTATGCCGAACGTGAGCAACTTCATGAGCGAAGCAAACTAAAAAACTAAACGACTAAACGCATCAACAATATGAAGAACATCTGCTTATACTTTGAAGTTCACATTCCCTATGCCCTAAAACGTTATCGTTTTTTTGAAATAGGGAACGATCATTATTATTACGACGATTTTGCTACCGAAGATCGCGTACGTTATTTGGCAGAAAAATCGTTTTTGCCAGCCAATAAAATTTTGCTGGAATTAATCCAATCCTCTGGCAAGGCGTTTAATTGCGCCTTTTCGCTATCGGGTGCTGTTATTGAACAGCTAGAACAATATGCCCCAGAGGTTATTGATTCGTTCCAAGAGTTGGCAGCAACGGGCCAGGTAGAATTTTTGGCAGAGCCTTATGGACATTCCATGGCCTCTATTTTTGATATGGACGAGTTTGAGCGTCAGGTAAACAAACATGCTGCCAAAATCAAAGAATTGTTTGGAAAAAAGCCTACTGCTTTCCGTAATACCGACTTTATTTATTCCGATGAAATCGGCGAAAAAGTAGCCTCGATGGGGTATAAAACCATCTTGATGGAAGGAGCAAAGCACATATTGGGATGGCGCAGTCCTAACTATGTGTACCAGCATGCTTATGTACCTAAATTGAATTTGTTGGCACGTAACTTTGTGATGAGTAACCACGTTACCTTTGAATTTTCCAATACCTCGTGGTCTGAATATCCCTTAACGGCCGATAAGTTTGTTGATTGGATAGCTGCATCGCCCCAAGGCGAAGATATTTTTAATATTTGGATGGGTTACGAAACCTTTGGCGCCGTGCAAAAGGACTATTCGGGTATTTTTGACTTTTTACGTGCCTTGCCCCGTATTGCCTTAGAAAAAGGCGTGGGTTTTGTTACTCCCTCTAACTTATCTAATTACCAACCTGTAGCAGCCCTTACGGCTCCTTATCCTTTATCGTGGCAAGGAGAAGAAAAAGATTTGAGCGCTATGTTGGGCAACCCGCTACAAGAAGAAGCCGTAGCTAAACTATACAGCGTAACCGAAAGGGTTAATTTGTGCCAAGAAAAGAACCTAAAACGCGATTGGTTGCATTTACAAAGTGCCGATTATTTTCGCTACATGAGTTTTAAAAATGCGTGGGGTAGTAGCTTTGAATCACCCTACGATGCGTTTATCAATTACATGAATATCTTATCAGATTTCTTGTTGCGTGTAGAAGCCGAGTATCCCACCTCTATCGAAAACGAAGAGTTAAACGAGCTATTAAAAACCATCAACGACCAAGAAAAGATGATAGCTCAACTAGAAAAAGAACTAAAAGCAGCCAAAAAGAAGAAAAAGGAGGCGTAGGTAGCCTAAAATTACCCATTTTATCCTAACTTTATCACCCATTTATCGAATCATAACATCATGCTTTCAACCAAAGATTTACAACAACTCCAAAAAAAAGGAATTTCCGAATTGCAGTTTCAAACACAAATAGAAAACTTTGAAACAGGTTTTCCGTTTGCTAATTTAGCAGGTGCTGCAACGGTAGGCGATGGCATTGTGCACTTTACGCCCGATGAGGTAGAAGAATACGCACAGATGTTTGACCAAAGGCGTGAAGATTTAAGCATGGTAAAATTTGTGCCAGCTTCGGGGGCAGCTTCGCGTATGTTTAAAGATTTGATAGATGTAGAGCAAAAATACAACGCGTCAGAAAAGAAAATAGGTTTTGGTCGCATTACAAAATGTTTGGATAACGTAGCCAAGTTGGCATTGTTTGATGAGTTGTCTGCCATTTTAGAAAAACATGGTTTAGAGGCAAAAAAATTGTTGAAGGAGAAGGATTATTCTACCATTGCTCATTACATTTTGCAAACCGATGGTTTGGCTTATCAAACCAAGCCTAAGGCTATGTTGTTGTTTCATAAATACGATGACGAGGTTAGAACAGCTTTTGAAGAACACCTAGTAGAGGGGGCAGCTTATGCTAAAACCTTTGATAAAACCGTTCATTTGCACTTTACCATATCGCCCGAACACCGCGCTTTATTTGAAGAAAAAGTAAATCAAGTAGTACCCAAATACGAAGCACGTTTTGGTGTTAAATACATCATCGAGTTTTCAGAACAAATGGGTAAAACCGATATGATAGCCCTTGATAAAGCAGGACATGTTGTGCGCAATGAAGATGGCAGTATTTTGTTTCGTCCTGGTGGGCATGGAGCGTTGATAGAGAATTTAAATGCCTTAGAGGCAGACCTTATCTTTATTAAAAACATTGATAATGTTACCACCGATGCCCTTAGACCTACCACCTATTTGTACAAAAAGGCCTTGGCGGGCTACTTGTTGCACATTCAAACCTGTGTAGCCGAATGTTTGCATCACCTTGAGTCGCTTTCGGTTAGCGAAAGCAGCTTATCGCGCATAGAGGGTTTTGCAGCCAAACTGCTTAACATTCGATTTAGTATGACGTATTTTAGCCGAAGTGTTCGCGAACGCGTAAGTTATTTGGCGCGTAAACTAAATCGTCCCATCCGTGTGTGTGGCATGGTTAAAAACGAGGGCGAACCTGGCGGAGGTCCTTATTGGGTACGTAACCAACATGGACACAAAAACTTACAAATTATAGAGGCATCGCAAATTGATTTTAACAACCGTTTCCAAGTGGATATGGTAAAAGAATCGTCGCACTTTAATCCGGTAGATTTAATTTGTGCGGTTAAAAACTACAAAGGCAATAAATTCAACCTAAAAAACTACATCGACAAAAACACGGGATTTATCTCTAAAAAGAAACAAAACGGCGTAGAGATGACCATTCAAGAACTACCCGGTTTGTGGAACGGAGCTATGGCCGATTGGAACACCATTTTTGTAGAAGTTCCCATCGAAACCTTTACTCCTGTAAAAACCCTAGAAGATTTACTTCGCCCCGAACACCAATAATAAATAAATGAGAGATGAGAAAGGAAAAAGGAGAAATATAGTAGGAAAAATCTCCTTTCTCCTTTCTCATTTTTCCTTTTATTATTAAATTTGCACCCTAATTATCAAACATTCTAAAATAATGGGAATTATTGGAAGAAAAAAAGTAGCCGAAGCGTTGCAAATGACATCGTACGGCGAAAGCATCATTGTTAAAGGATGGGTGCGTACCCGTCGTGGAAATAAAAACGTTAGTTTTATTGCATTGAACGATGGTTCTACCATCAACAATATACAAATTGTGGTAGATAATGCCAATTTTGACGAAAACGAATTGAAAAAAATTACCACGGGTGCTTGTATCGGCGTAAACGGTACTTTGGTTCAATCTATGGGTAAAGGCCAATCGGTAGAAATCCAAGCTACCTCTATAGAGGTTTATGGTGAAGCCGATCCCGAAACCTATCCTTTGCAAAAGAAAGGTCACTCCATGGAGTTTTTGCGCGATATTGCTTATTTGCGTCCTCGTACCAATACCTTTGGTGCCGTATTCCGCATTCGTCACAACATGGCCATGGCTATTCACACTTTCTTCCACCAACGCGGTTTCTACTATTTCCACACCCCTCTTATTACCGCTTCAGACTGCGAGGGTGCTGGTCAAATGTTTACCGTAACCACCATGGATTTAGAAAACTTGCCTAAAAACGAAGAAGGTAAGGTAGATTATAGCCAAGATTTTTACGGCAAGCACGCTAGCCTTACCGTATCGGGTCAGTTAGAAGGCGAGTTGGGCGCACTTTCGTTGGGCGAAATTTACACCTTTGGTCCAACTTTCCGTGCCGAAAATTCCAATACCCCTCGTCACTTGTCAGAGTTCTGGATGATAGAACCTGAAATGTCTTTCTACGACATTGCCGACAACATGCAATTGGCAGAAGATTTTGTAAAATTCTGCTTAAAATGGGCTTTAGATAATTGTAAAGATGATATTCAATTCCTTAACGATATGTTCGATAAAGAATTGATTGACCGTATCAACTTTGTATTGCAAAACGAATTTGTACGTTTAACGTATACCGAAGGCATTCAAATTCTAGAAGAAGCCATTAAAAACGGCAAAAAATTTGAGTTCCGTGTAGGTTGGGGTACCGATTTGCAATCAGAACACGAACGTTACTTGGTAGAAGAACACTTTAAACGTCCCGTAATCCTTACCGATTATCCCAAAGAAATCAAGTCGTTCTACATGAAACAAAACGAAGACGGCAAAACCGTACGTGCCATGGACGTCTTATTCCCAAAAATTGGCGAAATCATCGGTGGTTCTGAACGTGAAGCCGACTACGAAAAACTTAAAACCCGTGCTGCCGAAATGGGTGTACCCGAAAAAGACATTTGGTGGTACCTTAATACCCGTCGTTGGGGTTCTGCTCCTCACTCGGGCTTTGGTTTAGGTTTTGAACGTTTGTTACTATTTGTAACGGGCATGACCAATATCCGCGATGTTATTCCATTCCCTCGCACACCCAATAATTTAGAATTTTAGTGCAAGCGAGAGCAATAGTCCAAACGTAAGTTTGGGCTATTATATTTTAAGGATGTGTTCTATTTAAGTTTACTTGTAATAGAATGCGTCCTTAAAATATATACCAATTTTATTGGCTATTGCCGAGCGACCGCCTAAAATCACGAGCGTATGCGAGTAATTTTGGTAATGTTGCCAAAAACGGTTGGTGGCATTCTTAAAAAAGAGAGTAAAATAGATTGATTATTTATTGAGCAAATCAACTATTTTGCTCTCTTTTTATTGTCCTTATTTCTGAAGTAAAGATACCATTTAACGTAATGCT
>JAFOFC010000007.1 GCA_017387515.1 Paludibacteraceae bacterium | reverse complement strand
TTTATATAGTTAGTTTTATTTATTTTCGATACAGAAAGCACAAAAATACAAAAAAAATCGGTTTATGCACTATTTATTGCAGATTTATTCATTAAAAATCTAATTTTTGTATAATTATACAGTATATTTGCATAAAATTACAACGCATTGTAACGGCAATGAAAAAAAGTTAGGAGTGAGGAGTGAGGAGTTAGGAGTTTAATCTAGTAATCGTTGAATTGTTGAATCGTTTAATCGTGGAATCGTGGAAAGTTTGTACGAGGTGAATGCAAAAGCAATAAGATACCCCATAGGGGTTTAACTTTATTGTAGGCAGGTCTTTGAGGTGCGAAGCACCGAAAAGGCCTGTGCAAGTAGGGACGCACGGCTCGTGCGTCCGTGGTGCAACGTGAGCGAAGCGAACAGTGAGGAGTTGGGAGAAAGTTTTTTTTACTACCTTTGTAGCGAAAATCAACAAACATGAAAAAACTCACTACTCTATTGCTATGCTTGCTGTTGGCATCGGGCGCTATGGCGCAACTAAAAAAAAGTCGCATTGGCAATAATAGCAACCAACACATTACGTTGGGCGTTGGTGCATCATACCCTGTTTTTGACTGCAAAGGTGCTATCGGTGGCGCAGCCAAAGCATCGTACACCTACTATTTTATGCCCCGATTGGGATTAAGAGGCGAGTTGGGATATGCATATTTAAGGTATGAGCCACTAATTTCGGTCCCTTCGACTGATTCAGGCGCCAAAATAGACGGTCTTCATGTTGGCGATATAAGCGCACAGGTGGTTTTTAATTACTTTATAGACAGAGGTAGCCGACGAGAAAATAACAGCGGCAGTTTTGTTCCCGAAAGAGCCTACCTATTTGGCGGTGTGGGATGTTTCTTGTACGATGCCCACCCTACAGGTAGAACCGTAGGGATTCACGCAAGTTTTCCTATAGGAACAGGTGTTGCATGGAGCGTAGGGTCTAATTGGGCCATTGGGCTAGATGCCACTTGGCGTTTTACATTAACCGATGATATGGATGCAGTTGCTCCCGAAGCATTTATGCCCGATTGTTATGCTACTCTTTGCTTATCGGTTACCTACAAAATACCCAAACAACGCATTGGCAGCAAAGAAACCCGTATTCGCACCCAACGCAACAAAGCCTGCGACCCCCGCAAAGGGTGCGACTTTACGTTCTTTTAAAACATAACATCCACACCATCATAGTTGCTTATAGTACCAAACGATAGTTATCAATGAAAAAAATAATTATTTATAGTATCTTATTTATCCTATTTGCCACAGTAGGCGGTGTAGCCTATTATTTCTACAACGTGTTTTTAGCGGCAAATATCAATGCAAACCCAGCATCGGCTACGTATAAATACCTGTATGTAAGGCCAAACGATACGTGGAATGACGTAATTACCCAATTGGACACCAACAAATGGATAAACCATGTGGATGATTTAAAGGCCTGCATTGAATACCTAGAAAAAGAGGCACCTGCTTGTGGGAAATACGATTTAGAACCTAATTTGGGCAATAGAAATTTTGTTAACCGATTGGCTTACGGGCTAAGCAATAAGGCCAAACTACAACTAAAAATGACTCGTTACACGCCTTGGGTAGCAAGAAATCTTTCGCGCCAGTTGCCCATTGATTCTGCATCGCTTGCCGATGTATTTTTAGCCGACACCTTGCTTAGTAAATACGGGTTAACCAAAGAAAGCTCGCTAGCACTTTTTGTACGTTTTGATACAGCAGTGCAATGGTGCCTAACCCCTAAAGAAGTAGAATCGGTGGTTTTAGATGCTCGTGAACGCTTTTGGAACCCTGTGCGCATGCAAAAGGCAAGTAGAACAGGCCTTAGTTTAAAAGACATTCATATTTTAGCGTCTATTGTAGAAGAAGAAACCAATAATGCAGAAGACCGCCGCATGGTGGCTGGGGTGTACATAAACCGTTTAAAAAAACGTATGCCTTTGCAAGCCTGCCCCACTGCTCGTTATGCATCGGGCGATTTTACCTTGAATCGTATTTTAAAGATGCATACTAAGATTGACTCTCCTTATAATACGTACAAATACGCCGGCTTACCTCCTGGTCCAATTCGTATTCCCACCAACAATGCCATTGATGCCGTATTGGATTTTATTCCCCACAAGTACCTTTATTTTTGTGCAAAACCCGATTTTTCGGGCACACACAATTACGCCACCAACTATGCAGAACATGCGCGCAATGCCCGAGCCTACCAAAAAGCGCTAAATATCAGACTTCGGGAACAACGAAATAAAAAATAATGATTTTTTGTAGCGAAATATTTTAGCATATCAAATTAGTTTACTATATTTGCACTCGCATTCGGAAGGATGGGTGAGTGGCTGAAACCACCAGTTTGCTAAACTGACGTACGGGTCACCGTACCGGGGGTTCGAATCCCCCTCCTTCCGCAATCAAATTTTTAATATGGAAGACAGCAACGTTGTTGCTGTCTTTTTTTGTTTTGTATACAAGGACTGAAAGTTCACTTGCAAGGACTTGAATACAAAACAAAAAAATAAGATATACCGCGGTATATCTTATCCATATTAAAAATTTGCTATTGCAGGGAACCCCGCGGGAGCGAGGGGATCTTTGAGCGAAGCGAAAAAATCCCCCTATTTTACCCCCCTACTCCCATGCATTCATTTGTAAGCGCGCAGCCATTTCTATGGTACGCAGTTTATCTTTATAAAAATTGTTGGCATTTACTTTGTCGATGGCAAGGGCGGCATCGGAGTTGCCTTCCCAACGGCGGCATAGGTAAAGCGAGTTATACAAGCGTCCTATTTGGTATTCGCGGCTAAAACGCAAGCCCAAAGCATAGTCTTCGCCATAGCTTACATTGGGTACACCATACTCTCTTAGCAAAGGAGTAAAGAAAGCACGCGGAGCGCCTAATCCGTTTATGCGAAGAGCATTATTTCTACCATTATCAGGAGTCCATTCGGCATGATCAATAAGCCCTGGAGGCAACACTTCTAAATCAAAATTGGTCATGGTATAAGAACCTATTAACATGGCGCAGTTTTGGGCATAAAAAGCATCTACTATTTGCTGCAAAACGGTGTCGTCTTGGTACAAATCGTCGCTATCTAACTGCACGGCAAACTTACCGCAAGCGGGGTTGTTTACCCCTTCCATCCAGCAACCACCAATGCCAAGTTTGGTAGAAACTGGCACAATGTGTACTAATCTAGAATCTTCCGAAGCAATCTGACGCAACAACTCTGTTGTACCATCTGTCGAATGATTATCAATTACGATGACATTAAAAGCAAACGATGTTTTTTGCGATAAGGCAGAACGCACCGCATCGGCTACGGTTTTTACACGGTTGCGCACGGGAATAATTACCGATGCCTCGTTAGCAAAAGTATGTCCGTTAAAATCTACATCCTTAAATTGAGGTGCCAAATACACGCCCATTTCTTTTAGGTAGGCGGTGCATGCTTGCTCCATTTCTATTTGTACAGCACGGTTGCGTGGGTTTACGTAATCAAACTGTTTTTCGCCACTTTTGCGGGTATCTTCTTCCATTTCGGTATAAAGCACCTCGTCGATATGGCAAAAATCGGCTATGGTCGATAAAGCCAAACGAATGGCATACCACGTAGCATATTGGTAAGGTGCCACCTCAACTTCTTGCACATCGTCTATGCGCACCAATAGCAACGACCCAAAATTAAAATCGTCGCGGATGCTACCCATTTGGTATTCGATGGTAGGCACTACGGTGGTTTCGCCGTTCATCACTTGGTAATAATTGGAATATACCATCGATGCACCCGTGTCATCGGCTACCGAAACAAAACGTTTTAACGAGGTTTTACAAAACTCAAGGGGCGATGTTTTTAGGTACAACAAGGCATACTGGGTATCTAATCCCTGTAATAAAGGTAACAGCGATGCATCGCCTATGTTTTTTCCTAACACCACGCATTTTTCTGCGCCTGCGTTTATAAATGTTTGTTGCAACGCTTCATCTTGTTGCAAAAGAACTGCGGTAATTTTTTTCATATTATTCTAAAAGTAATTTCATTAAGTAACGCCTAGATTCATCGCCTATAATGCTCTCAAACGGAAAACCTGCCACCATAATTTTTGCTCGTTTCCCTGTTTTTATAACAGCAGGCAAGTTGGTATCGGTATAAAGCACCAACGTTTTTCCATTTTTATCGATGGGCAATATGGCTTGCACATTCTGTACAAAATATTGCTTGCTATTGGGCCACATTTGCAATTGGTAAAACATCTTTTGAGAGTCGGCATACAGCAATCCGCTTTGCGTAGCCGTATCTTGCTGTAAGGCATAACGCAACCCTTTTTGCATAAAAATATCCGATTTTTTAGACGATGCTACATAAGCACCTGTAATGATGAGTCTATGCTTTTTATGCTGAACGTATTCAAAAAGAGCTTGTTGTAAATTATTAGGATACAATTCAAACAAGGGCGTATCGCATTGCTCTCCTAAAATAAGGTCCACCACATCGTAGTTATTTATATTCATTATAGTATTCTTGCTGCACGACGAAAACGAATACCCATTATCGCGCAATGCTTTTCCATGAATATATGGATAATTAAACGTATTGCCCTGAATAACCATGGCTGTATCTCTGCGCGAGGCACCCCACCCTGGATTAGCATCCGTTTTATAGGGTTTAGTTGGATTAAACTCGTACTGTTCGCCCACAAACGACAAATCGTAATGGTAAGGAATACCGTAATCTAACTCATGAACAAAACCGGCTTCTGTTTCTGTTACAAAGTAATGAGGCGACGCCACCCTATCAAAGGCGTTAATAATTAGCGCCTCACCTTTTGCTTTAGATACCTTGCAAACCGATAATTCTTCCGATGGGAAACTCTCTCCACCCGGGTTTACCGCCACCACCTTGAATCGATACAACACATCATCATCTATAGGCAACGTGCACGATGTGCCTTTTATCAACACGCCGTTATCAAAACTACCATCCTCTTTACGGGTGTAAACCTTATAAGAGGTTGGAAATGCCGTGGGTTCTAATTTATCGACCGATGGTTTCCAACTGAGTTGCACGGAATCGTTCTTAAGCAGGGCCGAGAACGTGGTAATAGGCAATGGTTGCACCACATATCCCGTTGCATACATTTCCGATAAATAACGCAACGATGCTTTGTAAATAGCCCTTGCCACCGTAAACTGAAAAGCAGGGTGATGCGCATAACGCATATCGGCAAAATTTTGATGCGACAGCAATTCCACTATCAACGAGGGTACAGCAGGAATGCGGGTTTCTACATAGCTACGATGCCAAATACCGCGCGATGGCCATTCTATTTTAAAGGTTGCACGCAAATCGGACACTAATTGTTTAAGTGCATAGCTAGCAAAATCATTATTCGTCAACTGATTATAACCCGTAGGCGATAACGAATCTGACGTACAAAGCACCAACGTACCTATAATGCTATCGGTAGTGCCTACCCCTGCATCGGTATGCAAAGCCAACGACAAGTCTAATGGAATACCCACACCAGGATAATCGGGATTTACCACCGAACCACCACTCAAATAATTGGTCCATTTGGCCCTACCATAAAGGTCGTCGTAATAATCGTTGTCTTTATCGGGTTTTTGATGATATAAAATGCTATCGGGCGCGCCATATTGACGCAAGTAATACACGGCTGCATCAACAAAGGCGGGTAATTTATCGTCCAGCACACTACAACCACCCCCTACATACACACGTGTAATATCCCATTGCTTTGTATCGGCTTGGTTATAAAAACGAACCTCAACACTGTCTTTTATATAAAGTGGATCTAAATACAGCCACGTATCGCCACCTATTGTTGTGTTTATTTGGTATTTTGTTGTAACACCTCCATGCTTCACTTCGCATTGAAGTTTTGTTGCTTTGCATCCTGTAGGATATGCAATGCGTACCCAATACGTATCGGGATTTGTGATGTTTCCTTTAAAAATAAGAGTATCCGAAACTTGTTTAGTCGTTGAGTCGTTTAGTCGTTTAGTAGAAAATAATTCTACCCCCTCACTGTGCCAATCGCGTTCGCGCGGCATATACACCTCAGCGCCGGCATTTCTAAGCATCGGGAGCAAATAATTTAACACAATTTGCGTACTAAGCATATCCTCTACCGTACCAAAAAGCGCAGGGCGTTGCCAACGAATCCTGTCGTTGTTTTTATCGTAATAAAGCCCATGACTATTCCACAAAGCAATGTTTCTGCCAAGCAAGCCTTGCGATGGCTGCCATGGATTAGACAAATGCGTCAGGGCTACTTTTCCCGTTTTATAGGGCAAATACCTGCTTTTATCTACCTCACTTTTTTTACGAAGATAGTTGGGAACAAATGCCTCAATAGGATGTTTTCGGCTAACAATAGAAAGGTGGTACTTTTGATACGTATCGGGCAGTTGCACACGCATCGAATCGTAAATATCCGCCACAATGCTATCGTTCATGGGAATATTAGAAAGATGTTCATTCACCTCTACGATGCATTTTTTGCCATCGATGGTAATGGATTCCACCTTATATTCGTTAATTACATTGTTGATGGCAGTGGTACGGTAAGAGAATTTCTTTATGGGCAAACGACGCACTTTTTGCGGTTTGGCAAAAGCTCCTAAACCTGCCAAACACAACAACATGGTTAGTATAAAAAATCGCCTAATCATCAACTAAAAATCAAAGACCAAATGTACAATTTTTTTTGCAAACCACCACGCCTACACCACACAATAATCTCCATACTTTTATGTTATATGAATGTAACCTATCTTGTTTATACCATGAAAAACATCCTTTTTTCTGCCTTACTATGCTTGAGCGTATTAGTAATTTCGTGCACAAGCGAACAAAACAATGCTAACTACACCTTTCAAATTCCCCGTTCGCTTATTAAAGAAGCAAAAAATACTCCAACCGTTCCTGCCATTACCAAAAAGATAGCCGATACGGAGCTTATCTGCTACTTAGTAGATACTTGCGCAGGCAAATTGGATGGTGCTCCCGTAGAAATCAACATGACAGAGATCGGGAATCCCATAGCAACCGCCAATGCTGTTTTCACCATGCAAAAAGAGAGTGTCGAAAACGACCAATTTTCCGTCC
>JAFOFC010000055.1 GCA_017387515.1 Paludibacteraceae bacterium | reverse complement strand
TACTATTTAACGAGAAGAATGTATCCAATACATTTATCAAAGTAATTGGAGCTGGCGGAGGCGGTAGCAATGCCGTAAACCGCATGTACAACCTTGGTATTAAGGATATTACATATGCCATTTTTAATACAGATATTCAAGACCTATCCAAATCGCCCGTACCCGTAAAAGTACAAATAGGCGAAACATCTACACACGGTTTAGGTGCTGGAGGACGTCCCGAAGTAGGCAAACAAGCCGCCGAAGAGGATGTTGACAAGATTAGAACGATTCTATCGGACAACACCCGCATGGCATTCATCAATGCTGGCATGGGTGGCGGAACGGGAACGGGTGCTGCACCCGTTATTGCCCGAATTGCCAAAGAAATGAATATTCTTACCATTGGCATTGTAACCATCCCATTTGAATTTGAAGGCAAACGCAAGTTTGAAAAAGCCAAATTGGGCTTAGAAGAAATGCGAAAAAACGTCGATGCGCTTTTGGTCATTGACAATAGACAGTTGGTAAAAATATACAGCGACTACCGCTTGGACAATGCCTTTGCCAAAGCAGACGAAATTTTGAGCGAAGCCATTAAAAGTATCGCCGACATGACCAATACAACGGGTTATATCAATGTCGATTTTGCCGACGTATCAACCATTATGCGCGATTGTGGTGTTGCCATTATGAATACGGGCTATGCTTCGGGCGAAAACAGGGTTACAAACGCAATCAAAGAGGCTCTTAATTCTCCCCTATTGCACGACAACGACATCAGAGGTGCAGAAAGGATTCTTTTGTACACCAAAACATCGCGCGACAACCAAATTACACCAGGCGAAACCAACGAAATTACCAACTTTATCAATGCCATTGGATCGGATATCGAATTTATTTGGGGTGCCTATTACGATGACGACTTAGAAGACGACATCAGTGTAACCATCATCGCTACTGGTTTTGAAATTAAATCCATCATCGATGGCGAACCTGCCGATAACTCCAACAAGGAGTTTGATTTTCTATCACCTGTTTCCAAACAAGACGTAATAGAAACTATCGAAAACACAACAGAAGAGCACAGCACTTATCCAGAGGATAACACAGGAGTGGATACCATCGATTGGTCCGACTGGGCAGACGACGAAGACGATGACGACATCAATCTTCCGCCCAGCATGAGAGGCAAATAAAATCCAATTATACAACAAAGAGGCGCACCCCGAAGGGTGCGCCTCTTTTATTAAGACAAGCTACAAGAGCCTGATTATTTACCAAAATAACGGTCAAACAAACCTTTAAAACCGCGACCGTGGCGTGCTTCGTCTTTAGCCATTTCGTGAACGGTGTCGTGAATAGCATCCAAGTTCAACTCTTTAGCACGTTTAGCAATACGCATTTTATCAGCGCAAGCACCACTTTCGGCATTCATACGTTTTTCTAAGTTGGTTTTGGTATCCCATACTACTTCGCCCAATAATTCGGCAAATTTAGCGCAGTGTTCTGCTTCTTCGAATGCATAGCGTTTAAATGCTTCTGCAATTTCGGGATAGCCTTCGCGGTCGGCTTGGCGGCTCATTGCCAAATACATACCAACCTCGGTAGCTTCGCCCAAGAAGTGAGCATTAAGGTCTTTTTTCATTTCATCATCGGTATCAGCTGCAATACCAACAACGTGTTCGGTTACAAAGTTTAGTTCACTTTCTACCAATTCGCTGAATTTTTCAGCAGGTTGTTTACATTGTGGGCAGAATGCAGGAGCGCTATCTCCTTCGTGTACGTATCCACATACGCTGCAAATAAATTTTTTCATATCTTGTAAATGTTTAGTTGTTTATTATTCAAAGCTTCGCATTTCATGAAATTTCTTGTGACTCGGCATAGTCAAGTAAACTTGCCTCTGCGCTCGCTACTCGAAATTTTAGTCGTTTAGGCGTTTAGTCGTTTAGTCGATGAGGAATCACTTATTTCTCCTTTCTCCTTTATCAACTCTCCTTTAAAATTCGATTCGTCAACCTTATTTTACTTCCTTAAATACTTTAGCGGGTTGTTTGCATTTAGGACAAATTGCTGGTGGTTGTTCGCCATGGTGAACATATCCACATACGGTGCATACAAATTTTTTCATGATCTTATTAATGTTTAGTTATTGAGTCATTTTTTTTGGCATTCTTGGCAATAGCCCTTGTAATAAACCTGAGTCTCGGTTATTTGCAACCCATTATGGTTGGTTTTGGTTACTGCCTCTAAATCTACCCCTTCTACATCGTGTACCTTGCCACATCCTAGGCAAATAAAATGCGCATGTGGATGCGTATTGCCGTCGTAACGTGTATTTTTTTCGTCAATGGTTAGCTGTAAAGCTGCCCCATTCTCTACCAACACCTTTAGTGTGTTGTACACAGTGGTTTTAGACAGCGTGGGCATGCTTTTAGACAAATCTGAATGAATCTCGTCTACCGTTGGATGCGTAAAATAATTTAAAAGATAATGCATTACTGCCACGCGCTGCATAGAAGGCTTAACCCCTCTTTCTTGTAAATATGTTTTTACTTTTACAGGCATGGCTTAAACTTTAAATTATTTTCAAGTTGTAATCATTTCATTTTTGTTTTCATTGCAAATGTATAACTTTTCCAAATACCCTCCAAATTTTTCGGCAACTTTTTTATTTTTTTTGTAAATTATAAATCTGTAGTAGCACACTTCCACCATTCCTATAAAAAAATGCGTATCTTTGCCCCGATTATGCTTAAAAAGATTGATTATTATATCATCAAGAAGTTTTTGGGCACCTACGCCCTATCCATTGTTTTGGTAATTAGCATTGCCATCGTCATTGACATTACCGAAAAAATGGACGACTTTTACAGGGAAGGGTTAGACATGAAAACCATCATCTTTGACTATTACCTTTATTTTATCCCCTACTACATCAACCTGTTCAGTTCGCTGTTTACGTTTATATCGGTTATTTTTGTAACCTCTAAACTAGCCTACAATTCAGAAATTATTGCCATGCTAGCCGGTGGCATTAGTTTTAAACGGATTGTGGTTCCCTACATGATATCGGCTGCCCTAATTGCCGTTTTTACCTTTTACATTAGTTCCGAGTTAATTCCGCCCAGCATACGCGAACGATTAAAGTTTGAAGCTACCTACATTACCCACGAGGTATTTGAAGAAAGCGCCAACCACAAACAACTTAAACTATCTAACAACGAAATTGTATACATAGAACGATTTAACCTTAAAAAGAACATCGGTTATCGTTTTTCTTACGATAAGTTTGACGGCAAGCGACTTATACAACGTATTACCGCTAACCGCATTGAATACGATTCGCTGTACCATTGGACAGCCGTCTACTACAACAAACGCGATTTTGTAGGTCTAAAAGAAGAATTTAGCAAGGGGGATAGCTTACATTTAGAACTAAACATGATTCCCAAAGATTTTGCCGAGGTTATTAAAGAACACGAACAATTAACCAACAGCCAACTTAACGACTACATCGATCAAAAACAAGAAAGGGGCATTGGCGGTTTGGGAGCCTACCAATTAGAGTTATACAAACGATTTGCCAATCCGTTTGCTTCCTTTATCCTTACGTTAATTGGGGTATCCATTGCATCCAGAAAAGTAAGGGGAGGCACTGGCTTACACATCTTTTTTGGCCTACTTTTAAGCGTAACCTACATGCTATTTAACCTAACCTCCATATCGTTTACGGTTAAAGGAGGGTTCCCACCCCTTTTGTCGGTATGGTTACCCAACATTCTCTATTTAGGCATAGGCATCTACCTATACAAAAAAGCTCCCAAGTAAACTTGAGAGCTTTTATAAAAAAACCGTACCGCCATTTATGATCCAAACTCATAAAAAGAAAGGATTTGAGGCCCCGGAACTCTTTGTAATCTGCCCAATCTTTACAGATAGCAGCACGCCATTGATAACCCGAAGTTGCTCGTTTAATAAAAGATTGTTAAGTTAGCCAAAATAAACGGTACGGCTATTAAAAACAAAAATGCAATTCGCTATTCTTGTTCATTTGCTTGATAGCAAGATTCTTCGGTAGATAGGTTAGATTTAACAGCAGTAACATTACCAGATCCACCCATTGCTTCAAACACTTTCAATTCTTCTTTAGCTTCTTCAATTGCTTCTTGAACATCTGCACCATCAGCCCATACATAAACATCAGAAGATTGTTCAATACCCATGTAGGTAGCAGATATAGATACTTTCCAGCAGTATTCTTTTGGATCGTTTACATCAATACCACCGTTGTTAGAACAAGAGGTAGAAATCAAAGCCAACAAAGTAGCGGCTACAAATAAAATCTTTTTCATACGTTAAAATTTAATAATTACAGTGTCGCAAAGATACAACAAAATTTAAAACTCACACACTCCTTGCTACATATTATTTTCTACACTCCTCTTGGCTCCTATCCGTTTTTTTAAATTTAACCTCCAACGTTGCACCAGGAGCTTCTTCTTGTAGTTTGTATTGCACCATCTCAAAAAAGGCAATCATTTCGGCCCCTGTAGCCCATTGATGCTCTATTTCGGTACCGGTCTCACCATCTTTAGTAGCGGTCATGGTAATTTCCCAACAATAATGATTAGGATCCAATAAATCAGGGTCATCGGGATTTCTTGACTCGTTATAATCAATCACATTCGATAAAATATTCACCGCATCACCAAGACTAAAATCGCCTTCTTCTGATTCATTATTAGATGATCCAAAATCAAAAATGCACGATGTCATGCTTACCGCCAACAAAAGGCTGCAAAAATAAAATAACTTTTTCATAACAGATTTTTTTAAGGTAAATAACAAATTCGATGATAGCAAAAATAACATTTTTTTTCAGAGTGCCATTATATTTCGTAAAAAACAAGCGCGTTCTACAATTTTATTTTGTAAATTTGTCCGAATTTTAGAGTCTAAGAATTTTTAAGTTAAACATTATGATGAATGTAATTACCAAAACCATCACCTTACAAGATGGTAGAACCATTACACTCGAAACCGGCAAATTGGCTAAACAAGCCGACGGTTCTGTAATGGTGCGTATGGGTAACACCATGCTTTTGGCAACGGTATGTTCAGCACAAGACGCTGTACCTGGTACCGATTTTATGCCACTTACTGTAGAATACAAAGAAAAATTTGCTTCGGGCGGACGTTTCCCCGGCGGTTTTACCCGTCGTGAAGGCAAAGCATCGGACTACGAAATCTTAACAGCACGTTTGGTAGACCGCGCGCTTCGTCCCCTATTCCCCGATAACTACCACGCAGATACTTTTGTAAACGTAACCCTTTACTCGGCAGACGGCATTGATATGCCCGACTCGTTGGCAGGCCTAGCAGCATCGGCTGCATTGGCTGTATCGGACATTCCATTTAATGGTCCTATTTCTGAAGTACGCGTTGCACGCATTGACGGACAATTTGTCGTAAACCCTACTTTCCAACAATTAGAAAACGCAGACCTTGACATCATTGTAGCCGCTACTATCGACAACATCATGATGGTAGAAGGCGAAATGAACGAGGTAAGCGAAAAAGACCTTTTGGACGCTATCCGCACCGCTCACGAAGCCATTATTCCTCAATGCCAAGCACAATTGGAATTGATGGAAGCTGCTGGCAAAACCGTTAAACGTGAATACTGCCACGAAGTTAACGACGAAGAATTGCGCAAAGACGTACGCGAAAAAACTTACGCTCAAACCTACGAATTGGCAAAATCTTGCAATACCGACAAACACAGCCGTGGTGCTAACTTTAAAGCCGTTTGCGAAGCTTATAAAGCTAACCTAAGCGAAGAAGAATTAGAAGAAAAAGCAGCGCTTATCGACCGCTACTACCACGATGTAGAAAAAGAAGCCATGCGTCGTGCTATCTTAGACGAAGGCATTCGTTTGGACGGTCGTAAAACCACCGAAATTCGTCCTATTTGGTCGGAAGTAGGTTACTTGCCTGGTCCTCACGGTTCTTCTATCTTTACCCGTGGCGAAACTCAATCGCTTTGTACCGTAACTTTGGGCACCAAACAAGACGAAAAACTAATTGACGAAGCCCTTATCCAAGGCAAAGAACGTTTCTTGTTACACTATAACTTCCCTCCATTCTCTACCGGCGAGGCTCGTCCACAACGTGGTGTAGGTCGTCGCGAAATTGGCCACGGCAACCTAGCATGCCGCGCCCTTAAAGGCATGATTCCAGAAAACTATCCTTACGCTATCCGCGTGGTTTCTGACATCATGGAATCGAATGGTTCGTCGTCTATGGCATCGGTTTGTGCTGGTACATTGGCATTGATGGACGCAGGTGTAGCTATCAAACGTCCTGTATCGGGCATTGCCATGGGCTTGATTTCTGAAAACAAAGGCACCAACTACGCTATCCTTTCTGATATTTTGGGCGACGAAGACCACTTGGGCGATATGGACTTTAAGGTAACCGGTACCGAAAAAGGTATTACCGCTACCCAAATGGACATCAAAGTAGACGGTTTATCGTACGAAATCCTAGAAAGAGCCCTAGCACAAGCACGCGAAGGCCGCATGCACATCTTGGGCAAAATCAAAGAAACCATTGCCGAACCTCGCGAAGACTTGAAACCACATGCACCACGCATTGTTACCATGAATGTTCCTAAAGACATGATTGGTGCAATCATTGGCCCTGGCGGCAAAATTATCCAAGCTATGCAAGCCGAAAGCGGTGCTACCATTTCTATTGAGGAAACCGAAGATTGGGGCGTAGTAGAAATTGCTGCAGCAAACAAAGCAGCCATTGACTGCGCTGTTGGCAAAATTAAAGCCATTGTGGCTGTTCCAGAAGTGGGCGAAACCTACGAAGCCAAAGTTAAATCAATTATGCCTTACGGTGCATTTGTTGAATTTATGCCTGGCAAAGAAGGTTTGTTGCACATCTCAGAAATTAGCTGGGAACGCATCGAAACCATGGAAACCGCAGGCCTTAAAGAAAACGACATGATTACCGTTAAATTGTTAGATATCGACAAAAAAACCGGTAAATTCAAATTGTCGCACAAAGTGTTGACTCCTCGTCCACCCCGCGCTCCAAAACCAGAAGCACCTGCTGCCGAATAAACATCGGCAGCAACTGCATAAAAAAAGCGACCAACTGGTCGCTTTTTTTGGTTTATAGCGTGGCGTTGTTTACAACTTCACCACATTGGTTCCGCCTACTTCATCGCCTTGCACCTCTTCTACTTTTTCGGTAACGGTTTCGGTTACCGTGGTATTAGACACCGAGGTTTCTACTTCGGCGGGCTCGGTTGCGGCGGGCCCTTCGACAAGCTCAGGGACCGCTTGGGGCTCAGGGACCGCTTGGGGTTCGGTTACAGGTTCTTCTGCCGTTACTTCGGGGATGGCAGCCAAATCGGCTGCTTTGGCTGTTAACCGTTTGGTATTGTCTTTGGTTTTAAAGGTAAGCACCACACCGGCTTGCACGTTAATGGCTTGCGATTTGTATGGATACCCGTTAGCAGAATAGTACAAAGGCGTATAATCGGTTGCTACGTAGAAATTGAAGGGAGGCAATTTTAAATCCATGGCAAAACCAAGAGTGGACCATCCACCCGACACAAACGAGTAACCTGCCGAAATGCCAAACCAATGGCAAGGACGTATCTTGTAATTCAAGCTAATTTCTTCCGAAACATAATTAGACATAAACTCTGTTTTAGAAAGTAGGCCCACGCTCATCATATTACGCAAAAAGCTATATTCTGCCCCTACGTATAATTTGCCACGCATTTCTTGCACATACCCATTGGCTGTAGGGTCGTATTTTAACGATCCGGTAATGGCCGCTAACAACGAATCGGCAAATTGCAACGCTTCACCTTCTTGAAAGTACACCCCATCAAAACTACCATCAATAGCGCCGTTAGCAGCATTTAGGTTGTTCCAATACATAAAACCAATGTCTTTTAACGACAAGCTAACGCTCAATTCGGGCAGTAGCTTGTACTCCACCCCTAAGTCGATAGCAGCGCCCATACTGGCCCTATATGAGGTTAAATATTCCATGCCGTCCGATGGGGTTTCTATGCCATTAAAAGTTCCATCTTCGTCGGCTGTAAAAGAGATACCTGGCATTGATAATTGCAATTTACCTTTACCATGCACCTCCCAAGCGTCTTTAGAAGCATCCAAATACAACTGATCAAAGCGCATATCGCCACCTATGGCCCCTACTAAAATATGCAAACGGCCACCCACGGTCCATTTATCGTTGATGCGATGCGAATAACCACCCGATACATCCAAATACGAACGCATGGTAACACGCGTAGAACCTAAATCAAAACGATTCACCCCCAATTCGTCGGGAGTACCATACAACCCCAACTTAAATAAGTCTTTGGGCAGCCCTATCAAGGCATCGGTGCGCAACGACGTATTAAAACTAAAATAGCCACGTTCTTTTACCTTAAAACCAAAGCCCAATATACTCAAATCAAAATCGGACGATACATGGGTGGTTTTGTGCAATTTAGCAAAAAGAGCATCTTTGTTGCCGTAAGTAGGATGCAAAAAGGTAACCAACTGGCCGTCTTTTACATACATAATATCGTTTAACGACAACCCTCCGTTAAACTCAGACATAGAAATGGTAGAAATACCAGGCAACTCTACATACGTATTACAAAGGGGCTGGAAGGCTGGATTTTGATACGATTGGTAAGGCAAAATATCCATAAAGTACAACGCATTAGGCGCTGCAAAAGCACTAACAACAGCGGTGCACCATACTGCTAACAATAACTTAATTCGTTTCATCTTAATCGCCCTCCTATTAGTTAAACTCATAAATAATAGCACCATCAAAATAAATATTGGCTTTTAACTCCAACCAATCGCTGGTACGTAATCGAATGGTTTTAAGCTCGTCATTGGCTAGTCGATAGGTAATCAACAAGGTTCTTACTTGGGTCAGTAATGCTCTTGCCGAATTGTAATCGAATGCTATCTGAATAGCATTCTCTTTATCGGTACTTTCTTTTACATAACCATCGGTACCTACCTCTGCCGCCACTATCTGAAAGGTTTGGTTGGCTTCGGGCATAATAAGGTGATCGTTATAATCTAGGTATTGAATGGTACCTTGTACCCCAACTGGCAAGTAGTTCTTGTACGATAAGTTCAACACCACTTCGGTATTAGGCGTAAAGTCTAACGATCCAATATCGGCTGGTTCTTCCATCAACAGCACCGAATCGGTACGGCTAATATGAAAGTTTTTATCTGGGTCGGGGTCGCCCTCAAACCACAAAGGCAACTTGGTATTTTCTTTTAACACCATATCGCTCTTTTGGAAGAAATAATGCACATGGGTAGGGTCATCGTCTATAGAGCGAATGCGGTAGTGGTATTTTAGTTTATTGGGATTGATTTTAAACAAGCGGTCGGTGTGGCCGTATTCTCTGTCAAATACGGTATCGCTTTGGCATACAATCGACGATAAGTCAAAGTTCATCAATTCGTCTAGCGACAACCCTTCAATCGCATCGTACGATGGGGTATTGACCACCATCGAGGTAGTATCGGTAATTTCGCCCCCAAAATCGGCACGAACGGTTTCGCCCGTACGCGTATCAATGGCCTCTACATAGTCGATGTAATAACGCACAGGAACACCAATGTTGTTAATGCAAGACATTTGAATCTGTGGATCGTAAAAAGGAAAGAACGAATCTTCTTGTTGAAAATCTTTGGTATAATTAAAATCGATGATTTTTTCGCCCTCGTAAATATCGCGTGCAGTACCGATATTCATATAGGTAAGATGAGGCATTACATGGTTAAAATCAATGGTAACATCTATCTTATCGCCCGATTGGAAAGGCTCGCTAGCATGTATATAACCGTGTACATTAATTTTTACTTGATTGCTACCATTTAAACGTAGCATGGCCTTGTACAACGAAAGCGATGCCTCTGTATGCGCTTGGGTAATGGGCACACGCATGGTATTTTCGGGATAACGTGTTTTGTCTAACGACAACACCTCGTCGGGAAAAATAAAGTCGATGTACGAATCGTCTGCCAAAGGCATGGTTACATCAATGGCCACATCCACCAAACAGTCGTCAAACAGAATACTATCCAAACGTTCGTTGGGATTGGTATTCAAATCAGAAAATTCGATGGTATAATCTTGCGATATTTCGCCCGAGGTAATCAATGTACCAGGCAACTCTTCGCCAGCCAACAATTGGAATTCCGATTTTCCTTTTGGCAACACCTTTAGTTGGTCGATAAGTTCGTTACCCATGTACTGCGAGTCGGTATACAATAGGTACATTTCTTCGCCCTCTACCACCAATTGCATACCGCTTAAACTATCCGTCAAAATATCGTTGATTTTTAGTTTAGAATAAGCCAATGGCGCTACCAATTCGGTATCTACTTTTATGGTAGAATCTAGATCGTCTATATCGTAATTACGATCTACACAGGCAGACAACAAACACATCAATCCCAATGGCAAGCATAGCTGCCACCAAGAGCGTTTCATCGTTATTTTCATGTTATTAAGGGTTGAATAGAATTTACAGGTCAAAGATAGGGCTTATTTTTTACTTATTAACGTTTTTTTAGAAAAAATCGTCTTTAAATTGTACAAGGTATAACCTTTCGGTGGCACGCGTTACTGCCGTGTAGAGCCAACGCATAAAATTGGTATCTATTTGCTCTTTAGCCAGCGGACCCATATCCACGTACACGTGTTTCCATTGTCCCCCTTGCGCTTTATGGCAGGTAACGGCATACGCCATGCGCACCAAAAGGGCATTTAGATGCTCATCTTGGCGCATTTTTTTGTAACGATCCCGTTTGTTGCGAATGTGCGCATAATCTTCTTCGACAGCCAAGAACAAGCGTTTTTGCAATTCCTGCAGTTGCTGGGGCGACTCGCACAAAAGCGAATCTTGCAGCAGCAGCACATCTATTTCGGTTCCATAATCTACCAAACGCAAGGTAGCACGCACAAATTGCATCCCATAAAGGGAGTGGCTTCCGTGCAAGCGCACCACTTCTGCCATATCGCCATTGGCAATCAGTTCTATGCCGTAATCTAATCCATAAAAATAGTTGTTTTTTACCACCATCAGCCAATCGGCATTCTCTAGTTGTTCTTCGCGGTACAAAATGCGTCCCCTTATACCATTGGCATACATAAACGCCTTTTTATTGGATCGCGTAATAATCAGGGTATCGTCCATACCTACCGTACGGTACGAATCTTCTAGCGTACTAACAAAGTTACTTCCATCTACCCTACAAACATCGGCATGGGTGGTTAAACGCAATAAATGAGGGGTTAGGAGTTGTTTTCTAATTTCGGTAGCATTTTGAAGGATACCGCTTTGTGCCTCTTGACGCACCACGGTGGTAAGGGTGTACTCTGTAACACTTAATCCGCATCCCATAAGCCAATTAGCCGATAGGGCCAAGCTTTCGTTTTGCATAACGGGCGGCAATTGGGCATCATCGCCCAACAGCAACAATTTACACCCAGGGGCCCCTCCAAATACATACTTAAGCATATCGTCCATTACCCTACCGCTACCAAATTGTTTATCACCATCGGACGATAACATAGACGCCTCGTCTACCACAAACAAGGCATTGCGCATTTTATTAAAACCCAACTCAAATTTAGCGCCTGGATCGGGCGACGACTGACGGTAAATGGTACGGTGAATGGTGGCTGCATCAAACCCCGCATACATAGAAAGCACCTTGGCAGCACGTCCTGTGGGAGCCATAAGCACAAAGGGTATGTCTAAATCGATGCAAGTCTGCACCAAGGCTGCTACCAAGGTAGTTTTACCAGTACCGGCATACCCCTTAAGCAAAAAGGTAGCACGTTCTGTTGATGAACCTAAGAAAGTACCCAATTTACCAATGGCCTCCTCTTGCTGGGGAGTAGGCACATGCGTAAATGCATCTTTTATGGCGGCTGTATAAAAATTTTGAATCATAGCAAAAGATTAGTATCCATCAACAAGCAACAAGCAACGAGTGACAAGCGACGAGCGACAAATAATTACAAAAATAATACCTAGCAATTTTTTGTGCAAATAAATAAATTTGCCTACATTTGCACTGTTGATCTTGAAAAATCAAAAACTAAAATCTATATCACATGAATAATGTAATGAATTATCTACTAAAGGCACTTTTAATTGCGTCTGCAGTTGTATTGGCATGGATGTCGTACCAAAGTGTAATGACTCCTATTGAGTTTAACGAAACCAGAGAATTCCGTGAAAAACAAGTTGTAGCACGCTTAATTGACATTCGTACTGCCGAAACTGAATACCGTAACCTAACAGGCGATTATACGGCTAGCCTTGACACCCTAATCAACTGGGTAAAAACCGAAAATGCAAAAATCGTATTGAAAGAAGGTGTACTTACCGACAAACAATTGGAAGAAGGTATGACCGAAAAAGAAGCCGTTAAATTAGGCCTTATTAAACGTGATACCACCTATGTTCCTATGATTGAATCGTTGTTTGGCAAAGACTATCCTATCGATTCATTGCGTTACATTCCTTTCTCTTCTCCACGTCAAGAATTTGAATTGGAAAAAGCAGAAATTGTAACCGGTTCTGCTGGTATCAAAGTAAAAGTAATGTGCGCTAAAGCTCCTTACTCAGCTTACTTGAGCGACTTGAACAAACAAGAATTAATTAACCTTACCGAAACTACCGAAAAACTAGAAAAATATCCTGGTTTGAAATTCGGCGACGTTGAAGAAGCTAACAACAATGCAGGTAACTGGGAATAATATTCCTTCACCCCATAAGTCCATCCGTCTCTCTATGGATGGACTTTCTTTTTTTCAAGCCAACGCTTGGAAACACACCCGCTTTGTGCCCAACGACCTACAGTTAGAGCAAGCGTTGGCACGTTTGCTATGCGAACCTGCCTTGCAAGACCTACACCTGGCCAACATAGAGGTAGACTATCCGTACACCACCTTAGTACCTAGCCAATTACTAAGCAACCAAGACGCGCTGTCGGTATTTACGTTTCATTTTCCAGAAACTAACACAGACAAGCTAGTAGTATGCGCACAAGAAATTGCAGGATTTAACATCACCTTGCTATTTGGCATTCCGCAGCTTCACTATCGCCTAGCCAATCAGCTATTTAGCCATATCAAATGGAGCCACATGCTTTTACCCTGTATCCAACAATGCCTAAAATCGACCAAACAAAAAGGAGAAACACAGGCATGGATTCAAGCCAAGGATTCGTACGCCAACATCGCCGTGGCCAACAATGGTAATTTACTATTTTCCAACTATTTTCCTATTCAGCATCCAAACGATTTGCTGTACTATACGGCCAAGGTTTTTGAGCAATACCAACTATCGCAACAACATACCCCCACCTATTTAATAGGCAACCAAGAGACCCATCAGTTACTTGTTAAACATTTGGCTTTGTGCCAACAAATAGAAGATTATGCGCATTGTTAGTGGCACATTAAAAGGCAGACGTTTTACCCCTCCCACCCAACTAAAAGCCCGCCCTACTACCGATTTTGCCAAAGAAGGATTGTTTAATCTACTAACCAATAGAATGGAACTAGAAGGCATTACGGTACTAGAACTATTTTCGGGAAGCGGAAGCATTGGATTAGAATTTATATCGCGCGGTGCTACCAGCGTAACGGGCGTAGAAATCAGTGCTCAACACATTGGCTATATTCGCAAAATATCGGCAGAATTGGGGGTAAAAAATTACTACCTACAAAAAGCAGACGTATTTAAGTACCTAGAAAAAGCATCGGGTTGCTACCAACTTATTTTTGCCGACCCACCTTATCAATTAAAAGAACTACCCACGTTGCCACAAATCATCATCGAAAAAGGATTATTGGCCAGCGACGGGATCTTTATTTTAGAACACGGCAGAGAACACAGTTTTGAGCATCACCCGCATTTTTTAGAAGAAAGAAAATACGGGAACGTTCATTTTAGTTTTTTCTCGGCCACTGCTGTAGCCGAAAATAAATAGGCAAATGATCGGAATACCCACCTACATACCTAGGACCAAGATACGTTCTATACGGTTTTACTCCCATGTAGGTTTTATCGTTTTCTAACAAAAAAGCTTCACTAAGAACACAGCCCAACTCCGAACTAACCATCAGTCCTGTAGGTTGCAACAAAGCAGGTGTTACCATAAATTGGTCAAACAAACTCCATTCGCCCTTGTATTTGTAAGTACCCTGATGGGTGGGCATAATGTTGTACAGCACAGCCGCATCGTCCTTATCGGCCACAGGCACGGCGCCCAACGTGCTGCGTATGCTTGCATCCAACGGCGTATCGTTAAAATCGCCCATAATCAGCATGGAGGCTTGTGGTGTAACCGCCAACACACTATCTACCACATGACGCACCAACTGCATGGCGTACCTACGGCGCAAATCTGCCTTGCTACCTCCACGCCTAGAAGGGGCATGACACACCATTACATGCAAGGTATCGGCATTGGCCATTAGTCCTTTTACATACAATATATCCCTACTGTGCGTGCCATCGGCAAATTGTACGGGTATGGGATTACTTACTATGGGGGTAAATATACGGGGCTGATACAGCAAGGCTACGTCTATGCCTCGCGCATCGGGCGACTCGTAGTGAACGGTTTTATAACCATACGTCGACAAGGGTTTATAAGCCACCAATTGATGCAATACCATGGCATTCTCTACCTCGCACAACCCCACCAAAACGGGCGGAACTCCCCTGCCCACAGCCGCTATCACACGGGCAATGTTTTGACGTTTGGTGGTGTATCGTTTCCAATTCCAATGCTTGGGTGCATCGGGCAAAAAATCGGCATCGTTGGTAAGGCTATCGTCTAGGCAGTCAAAATAGTTTTCTACGTTGTAGAACATAACGGTATGCATATTGCCTTGGGCAACACACATCGCAAAACAGAAAAAGAAAAGATGAAGAAGAAAAACACGCATGCTATTACCTGTATTCATAGCAACCTGCATCGGCAGACCCATCTAATAACCTATTATGGCCAGCTAAATCGAGCGGGAATTCGTTAGCCACCTTACTATCTGCTATTCCTACAGCACCAGAGCCAGACGATAAGTTAAAATCGTACACATGAGGCAGTTCTTCTTCCCATTGCTGAAACACAAACTTTGGTTCTTTGTTAAAGATACATTGTAAGTAAGGCGGATTAGTGATATCGCTTATACGATAGCGAATTAAACAGTGCGAAAATACGTAATTGCTAGCAGGAGTTTCGGTACAAACATACTGAATTTCGCTACTATAGCTTCCATATATCAACGAATTGTACATTTTACTAGCAAAAGGCATGGGAATTGCATCCTTACTGGCATCTATGCGTTTGTTAGCATACAACAAAATAGGATTGGTTCTACCTCCCCACGCAAACTGATAATAGTTGGCAAGGGTACAATGCTTCCAAGTATAATCGCCCCCTTGCAACGCCACCACATAGTTTCCAGCATTGCACAACAGCGAATTATTAACTGCCATTTTAGCATGTATAGCCTCAACTACACAACCCGTTGAGTTGCGCAACATGGAACTTTCTACATACAACGCCATTTGGTCTAACGAGGTACTGTCTACCCTAATACCAAAACTGGTATTGCGCACATCGGCATGTACCAAACGATTACCAAAACTACCTGTGGCAAAAACCACACCTCCCCATTGCCCCGAGCACAAATCGTACGATAAGGGCGGAATGGTATTCATATAATCGTTTCTATCGCCTCTTAACTGTATGATTTGCTGCACATTGCCTTCGGCAAGCAACCTACCCTGCACGTACAGCACCGCATTTTTTCTAAAAAACAAACGCGTACCGGGCTGTAGCGTTAGCGTAGCACCGGGCAATACACGCAAGGTATCAGACACCAAATAAGGCAAACTGGCAGTTAACACCGTATCTTGCGTAACGGTAAGCCGATGCAAACGTTCTGCATTCTGGCCAAAAGCCTCTAATTGAACTTGTTGTTTTTTATTATTAAGTAAAAACAAGATAGAATCACGCACTACAAAAGGAGTTGCCTCATCTGACGGATTAATGCTAACCTGTACAAAAATGAGCATGCTGTCTTTGGCATTAAGGTAAACATCTTGCACCTCGTCGGCGGGCACACCATTTACATTGATATGAAAATAGCTAGCATCCATTAAACGGATTTGCTCGATGTACGCTTTTTGCGCAGAGGGGTTGTACACCTTTAGTTTCATGGTAGCAGAGCCCATATCGGTAAAGATGGTATCAAATCGAAGGGTATCAACAGAAAAATCCAACGCAAAATTATCATCTACGTTGATGCTATCTTCTGTACACGACGAAGCCGCTAGCAACCAGGCCACTAGCACAAATAATACGATACAATACGAACGAACTGCCTTCATGAATGTTATTGATTCTACCACAAAAATAACATTCCATTTTGTACCACACAATAAATTTACTATCTTTAACCCAAATATATGATTGACTAATCGGTAAATCGGTGAATCGACTAATCGAATTTTAAAGGATAGTTGAGAAAGGAGAAAGGAGACGTATTGATGACCGAAGGGAATAAAGGAGAAATAAGTAATTCCTCGATGCGGGCATTTTATCGGTTGACTTTCGACTTTCGACTTGCGACCTTTGATTTTTAATCGTCAACGAATCACCTAAACGACTAAACGACTAAACGCATAAACAACAAAAATTATGGCTAGTAGAAGAAATTTAAAAAAAGACATTGTGTATTTGTATTCAGAATTACTTACCGAATGCTTTACCATTAGTTACTTAGTACCCCAATGCAACCAAGAAAAGGCCGACGCGTTGGTGGCTAAAATTATAACCAACAGTTACGAATTTGTAAAACGTGCAGGCCGCTACGACGCAAAAAACAATCCTAAATTGGTAAAAGCCTACTACAAAAAATTAGGCGAAGACTTATTGCAAGATGTACTTAGCATCGGCAAAGAAATGGAAAGTTTAAGCAAATAATACATGTCAAAATTTAGTCAGTTCATCCTAAACTGCAAGGGATGGAAAATTATAGGCGAGGTTCCCACAGCGCCAAAAATGGTGGTATGTTTTGCTCCCCATACCTCTAACTGGGATTTTGTATGGGGAAAACTAGCGGCATCGGCCATTGGTTTTAAAATGTCTTTTCTAATTAAAGAAGAATGGGTAAAAATATGGGGCATAGGTTGGTGGCTAAAAAAACAAGGTGCTGTACCTGTTTGTCGTAGCAGAAACACCTCTATGACCGACCGCATGGCTGCCGAATTTAACCAACGTGAATCACTTAATTTGGTAATATCGCCAGAGGGCACCCGCAAGCCAACTACCGAATGGAAAAAGGGATTTTACTACATTGCCAAAAAGGCTGGGGTACCCATTTTACCCTTGGTGTTAGACTATGGCAAAAAAGAAATTATCATTAAGCCTTTAATGTATCCTACCAATAACGAAGAACAAGACATCATTGCCTTTAAGTCATTATTTATTGGTAGCACAGGCAAATACCCAAAAAAATTCCTAACCGGATTAGAATAAATGGAAACTAGCGAACAACTGCGCATTAGTTTGGTACAGGCCGATATTGCTTGGGAAGATACCCATGCCAATTTGGCTCATTTTGGCGAACTTTTACACCAATTACCCCCTACCGATATAGTAGTACTACCCGAAATGTTTTCTACGGCCTTTAGCAGCAACGCTACCGCCCTAGCAGAAACAACCGATGGGCCTACCCTACAACAGGTAAAACAATGGGCCAACCAGTACCAATGCGCTTTTGTAGGCAGTTTTATAGCACAAGAAGACAACCAATACTACAACCGTGGATTCTTTGTAGAGCCCACGGGCAATATCCATTTTTACGATAAAAGACACCTATTTTTTGGTGGCGAAGAAACCTACTTTACCCCTGGTAACAACAACACCATTGTATCGTACAAAGGATGGAACATAGCCCTATCTATTTGTTACGATTTGCGTTTCCCAGTATGGTTGCGCAATGACCACCTTAAATACGACATTTTAATGGTAGTAGCCGAATGGCCTACCAATCGCCAACACATCTTTGAAACATTATTAGCAGCACGCGCCATCGAGAACCAAGCCTATGTATGCGCTTGCAATCGCATAGGCAAGGATGGCAACCACCTACAATACAGTGGCGGATCGCAAGTAATCGATTATCGTGGTCGCGTACTAGAACGCCTTACCGACCATACCGAAGAAATAAAAACCGTAGTAATAGAGAAATATCCGCTAGAAAGCATGCGCGAAAAAGCGCCCGTATGGAAACATGCCGATAGTTTTACAATAACCATCTAATATTAAGGGGTTAAACCGCCGCAACAATTAATAACCTGCCCGCTTACATAACTAGCCAAATCAGAGGCCAAGAACAACGCTACATTGGCCACCTCTTCGGGTTGCCCGCCCCTACGCATAGGCACCATATCCATCCAAAATTTGCGTTGGGCATCGGTAGTAGCATCGGTCATTTCGGTAACAATAAACCCTGGAGCAATGGCGTTGCAACGAATACCACGTGCGCCAAATTCTTTGGCTACCGAGGTGGTTAATCCTATCATTCCGGCTTTAGATGCCGAATAATTTACTTGCCCAATATTGCCTTTAACCCCCACCACCGAGGTCATGTTAATAATAACACCTGCACGTTTTTTCATCATCAAAGGAGCAACGGCATGAATCGCATTAAAAGCCGATTTTAGGTTGCTATCCATTACTTCGTCCCATTGCTGTTCGCTCATGCGTAGCACCAATCCATCGCGCGTTATGCCTGCATTGTTCACCAAAATATCAATGGTACCAAAATCGGCTACCACTTGCTGAATTAGCGCTTCGGCACCAGCATAGCTAGCAGCATCCGATGCGTACGATTTTACTTTTACACCCAAAGCAGCTATTTCTGCTTCTACTTGAGCAGCCTTATCGGCGGCCCTTAAATAAGTAAATGCCACAGCGGCACCATGCTTAGCAAAAGTAAGTGCAACGGCCTTACCAATACCTCTAGAGGCACCTGTAATTAAAGCTACTTTTCCTTCTAGTAATTTCATACGTCTTAATTTTAACACGAAGATACAACAAAAAAATGAAAGCCACGGCAATTTTGTAGTTTTCTTACAAATGTATACCTTTGTAGTCTACTTGAACACACTATTATGGCTACTATTACCATTCAAAACATGCAATTTTACGCTCATCACGGTTGTTTTGAGCAAGAGCAACGCGTTGGCACCCACTTTACCGTAAGCCTTACCTTTACCTACGATGCCAAGCAACCCATTCTATCGGACAACATAGAAGACGCCATTAGCTACTTAGAGGTATATCAAGTAGTAAAAAAAGAAATGCAACAACCATCGCATCTTATCGAACACGTAGCATGGCGTATTAAACAAGCGGTAAAAGAGCAGTTTAACGCCATAGAAAGCGTGCAAGTAAAGGTTTGTAAACTTAATCCACCCCTAGGTGGACAAGTAGAACAAGTATCGGTAGAACTATAACCTACCCACCTAATTGCACCTTGGTTTGATACGTGCTAACATTGCCACACATATCTACCACCTCGATGCGTAGGTTGTGTTTACCCGGTTTAATACGGGTTTTGTCGTAATAATATGACACCCTACTTTTAGCATCAATGCTGCAAGCTACCCACTGATCGTCTATATAGGCATTAAACGACGCAACACCCGATTGTCCATCACCAATACGCCACATTAATTTATAACGACCTCTGGATAGCATGTTTATAACAGGCGCTACCGTATCTACCTTAACCACATAATCGCCAAACTTACTTATTTTACCCTCCATGCAGCCATTTTGGTAGGCGGCATTTACATACCCCCATCTGCCGTATTGGTTTTTATAAGCCAGGTAATATTGTTTTTTGTTTTGCAAGGTATCGGCATCAATGGGCAATTGTAACATGCCAGGAAGATGCAAAGGAACCGTGTTATAATGCACCGAATGCACGGTGGTGGCTAGCAAAGAATCGTACGTAGCCACATACCTAAAATACAAATCGTTATAGATAGCCCCCCTTGGTATCAATAAACGTACACTGTCTTGCTGAAAATAGTTAAGTTGATTAGGAGTAAACAATTGCCCAGTATATTGGCAAAGGCTAGGCAATTCTGACTTTTTGCCCTTAATTACAAACCGCAATACCGATTTATTACCCGCATAATCGCTAGCAATGGCCTCTACATGGTAATCGCGTTCTTCTTGTATAGCTAACGTACCATCGCCTTGCGCAGCAAACAGCGACAAGGGCTGATAGCGGGGCAAGTAGGTACACATGTACACTTGATGAGTTTTAATCCATTGCTCGTAGTCGATAAATGCGTTGATGGCTTTATCATCATCAAACGAGAACCCGTCTATGCGATACGAAAACGTAAGCACACTATCTACCAACACGTGCAACGATTTTAGACCATAAAAATTACTTTGACCATCCATGTAGTCAAAAGCCATAATTTCTAGGCCCACTTTTCCCCAGGCTTGTACAACAGGCGCCACATAGTTACCCGTAGTTTTTTGCCAAGTGGCAAACGATTTAAACACACATTGGTTACCCACAACGCCCGTACTGTCTATAGGACGCAGACCAATCTTTTGGAATCTTGGTCTTACATGGTCTTTTATAGGATAAAATTGCTGTGGATCGAGCGATTTTTCGGCAGTACTATCGCGCACCTCAAAGTGTAAGTGAGGACCACCAGACGAACCAGTATTACCACTTAAAGCAACAATCTCGCCTTGTTTTACCATCAGCACACTATCGGGTAATTCAACATTAAAAAGGCTGGTTTTGTTTTTATACTGATATTCTTTAATCCAAGCAGTAATGGTATCGTTAAAAGCGTCTAAATGGGCATATACCGTAACATATCCGCTTTTAGGATGAGTAAGATACAAACAATTACCATAACCAAATTGAGCTACACTAATACGCGAAACGTAACCATCTTGTACAGCACGCACAGGCAAACCGCAACGTTGTTCGGTTTTCATATCCAACCCAGCATGAAAGTGATTGGGGCGTAACTCGCCGTAACTAGCACTTAAGGCAATGGGCACATCAAGAGGTTGCTGCCACGCTATGCTATCGGCATAAGCCATAACGGGCATTACTAAACATAAAATAAAAAATGTTATTTTTCGCATATTTATCATGTATATCATAAAAAGGAGGGTAGCTTGGCCACCCTCCTTTATAAAAAAGTTATATTACTTTCTATTAGTATTGCGAATTAGCACGTTGAACCGCAGCATAATTCAATTTCAAAGCATAAGCACGACGCAAAGCTTGTTTAATATCGGTAACAATACCCATCTTACAATCTTTGTCTACTTTCAATGAAATGGTCATTAAATCTTGCTCGTGTTCTGGCATAGAAGAACGTTCTGATACTACGTAGTTTTCAATTTGCGATACTTCGGCAAAAGCATCGTCTAACTGAATACGAGGTTCTGTACCATATTGAGCACGATATTGGAAGGTAGGAACACCTACATAGATAAAGCGAACCAAAGTTTTCTTTTCTAGTTTAGTAAGCTCGGTTGCTTCGGGAGCTGTAATACCTACTTTAAAGTCAACCTCTTTCATGGTTGTTGCAATCATAAAGAAGAATAGCAACATAAACACGATGTCGGGCAACGAAGCGGTACTAATCTTAGGTGTACCAGAAGACGATGAATTAGATCTAAATCTTCCCATTATTTTTTCCCTCCATAATTTTTAGGTTCTGCTTCCGAAATCTTTTGAGGATAGATTTTTTGAATAGCCTTTTGTTGTTCGGCATCCAAATCATCGTACGCCTTAGCAAATTTAGCCTTTGCTAATTCGTTACGCAGTTCGTTATAAGCAGCCACTAATTCGTTTTGTACATTGATGTATGCCGAATAAGAAGTACCGCGGTCGTTTTGTAACGATATTACGTGGTTTTTAGTAACCATAACCGTTCCAAAATATTCCACTTCTAGTGGTTCTTTTTCTGGCATATCAGGGTCATCACCTGCGTTTTTAATAAATTCTTTGGCTTTATCCTTCAAGTTGGCCAACTCGGTGTATTCGCCACGAACCAATAATTGGTCTTCGCTATTGATTAGCACCACGAATACGTTACGCTCTTTTACCTTTAAGTCTTCTGTTTTTAGCTCTGCTGGAACAGGAGGAGGCAAACGACGCGCCAAACCTTTGTTAACAGCCATAGAGGTTGTCATCAAAAAGAATACCAACAACAAGAATGCGATATCCGCCGTAGAACTTGAATTTAACTCAGGTACTTCACGTTTTTGCTTTCCCATAGTGATATTATTT
>JAFOFC010000054.1 GCA_017387515.1 Paludibacteraceae bacterium | reverse complement strand
TGCAATACCTCTGTAATGCGTGAGAGCGCATCGTACGTGTTTACAACCCGAATGGCTTCACCCTCTACAAAACTTTCGGAGGCAATGCTTCTGCCTAACGCATCGGTATAAGTGGTGTTTTTTCTTCCCTCGGCATCGGTAATAGTGCATTGCAGGGTGGTTTTAGCCGTGTGTGGCTCGGCTGCTATGCGGTATTGCATGGTGGTTTCAGCCCCATCAATAAAAGTGCTTTGCACGGGTCTATCTAGTTCATCGTAGGAGTGTAAAGCAAAAAATTCTACCTCGTTATTGCCATTTTTTTCTGAAATAGACGCCTTTATTTCTGCTACCTTGCGCATAAACGCATCGTACTGCGTATAGGGAGAACGTACCATTTGAGGCTCAATTACTCCGTCTTTATATAGGTATGAGATGTTTTCTGTATATTTTTCTCTTCCCAACGAATCGACATATGCGTACACCAAACATTCGCCTTGCGGTGTGTTATGGCGGGTAATACCTTGGTAAATTCCATCTTGTAGGTTGTATTCAAATTGCAAGGTATAGTCTTTGTTCAAGGCTTCCTCTTTGGGAGCAAGCAAACTACTTAAACGTCCTTTGCTGTCGTAAGTATAAGTTACAGTAGAACCATTTATATTGGTTTGCTGTGTAGGTAAACAAAAAAGTTCATGATACTGGGTTTTTGATGTAAAGCCATACGAATCGGACACCTCTATGGGGTACAGTTGTTGTACCTCGTCGTATTTTACCTGCACGGTAACGCGTTCTGCCTTGTTGTTTTCGGGCCTAGTGTAGGTGGCTATATTGCCAAAGGTATCGTACGTTATGTTGTATAGAGCCTCTGTTGCCTCATCTACTTGTACAGAAAACTGCGTTATATTGCCTTTTTTGTCTATCAGACTGCTTCTTTTTTGTAGAATGGCACCACCACCTGATACCTCAATGCTTTGTGGTGCATTTTTTACAACATCGTGTGTATGATAGGTAATGGCAGCAGTTAATTCGCCATCTATTGTATAGGTAGTAAGGTTGCCCATCTCATCGTAATCGTAACTACGTGTGCTACTCAAAGCTTGGTCGTTTTGGTAAACAGATTGTGTCTGTTTAATCAAAGCAGGAAATACACGCTCGTCTTTTAGGCTATCTCCTTTTAGCAGGTAGGTGTATTCCGTACTACTTAGTACCGTTTTGCTGCTGTCTAATATATTGGTTTTAAGCACCAAACCTTTGGTATAAAAAGAGTTGGTGGCATATACGTTTTGGATGGTTCTGTAAATGGCATTCTTATTTTGAGTATCTAGGTTACTTACGCTTACCGTATCAAAGCCTAAAAAGGTCCTTTCGCACCGATTGTAATGCCCACCGCTGTATAGGATGGTATCTTTAAAGGATGTTGCACCTAATTCAGCTGCACCGCCCGTTGTTTCTATAGTAGATAAGCAATAACGAGAGGTAGCGTTGCGGTAGCTACGTAAGCTAGGCGTGTAATCAAGGTTGATTTTACCTTTTAGGGGTAAGGTAATGGTTTTTAGCTTGCCAATTTTACCCATTTTATTGTGCTGAATGCTCAGTTTGTCTGCCTGGAATGAGTTTACAATATCGGGAAAACCGTCGCCATCTAAGTCCATTACAGAACTGGTGCTTTTGCTTATTGCGTCGGTATCAGCATAGTTTGCACTAGGGGTAATTTTAACGGGTCCTGCTGGTATTGAACCTGCCACATTGCACGAATACGAAGATGACGTACTTCTTGATGCGATGATGCTATTGGGTGCAATATCTCTGGCAGGTTGTAGTATTCCACCTACGTTAAACCTAACTTTTGTATTGCCCTTTTGGTCACTAAATACATAATCTACTAAACCATCAGCATTCATATCTTTAAAGGTAGCTTGATTATATGAGTCGCTGTAATTCATGCTAACGCCACCACCAGCCGATGCCTTGCCACAAATAGAAACATTTACTCCCATACCAGAACCGTTTGTTGAAGAGTGCTCTTTGTAAATGGGTCTGTCCTCGTCTGTTAGTAGGATGGGGCTAGTAAATGACTCGCCGGCAATATTGTATCTAACAAAATACAGATTTCCTCCATCTTTGTAGATATAATCGGGCAATCCGTCTCCGTTAAAATCAATCCATTCTGCATGGCTAATAACCTCGTTAGAGGCATAATTACCACTGATGCCAATAGAAGCAGTACTATTAGCATTAGCCCCTTCTTGTTGTAGTTTCACCTGCGTACTATTTTTATTGCCCATTTTGGCAACCAAATCTGGCGGACTGCTAGATAAGGACACTCCAGCACTTAAATTGGTAGAGGTTGAGCTGCTTTTTGAGGGAGTAAAATAGAAAGTAGCTTTTTTGTCGGTTAACTGCCCGCTAGCATTGGTATAGATAATTTCAATGGTATTATCGGTTCTACTAATCCAATCGGGATAACCGTCGCTGTTTACATCCAATAGCGATTGGTCATTGTATGAGGTGGTTTTACTCCAACCTCCGCCTACGCTTGCAATAGCAGCGGCAGAACCTGTAAAACCGTCTCCTTGTCCACTGCTTTTCATGTGTGGGCATGCTGTCTCATCAGATGGTTTCTCTTCGGTTCCCGGTGTAGGAAATTTAGGAATTGGGACATAAATATCTTGACGACCTATGCGCGACGAACTCATGCTACTGCCTGCTACGTAAGCGTCTTTTGCTACGCTATTGTATCGTTCATCTTTGGCATTGAACTGCATTACGTAGAACCATTGACTGTTGGTGGTTGGAACGGACGATAGTTGTTTGGAATCATACGTCTCGTAATCAAAATTTGTATCGATGCCTTTGATGGCTTCTTCGTACTCTTGTGTGTTGATGCCCAGTTTGGTTTCGTCTATTAAGGCCGAGGGATCATTTTCACCATTATAAGCAAATTGTCCCCAACCACGATACAAATGTCCAAAATTGGTTTGCTCGTACACACTGTAAACGGCAGCCTCGTAAGTACTACCATTTAAACTATAATTAGCCTGATTAACAGCCAATACCTCTTCTTTTACATGGAAAGTACCATAAAAAGAGTTAGCATTTGGAATGCTTATAGAGGTGGGAAGTAAGCTGATGGGACCTGAATAATACACTTTACCATCTTTGTCTTTTAAACTAAAATGAACCTGATTATGGTTAATGGATTTTTTATCGAGGTTGGTAGCACTAAAATCTACTTGTAATTTGGCGGATTGTGCCGCTATTTTTTGCGATTTTGCCCTTTTTACATGCTTGTTGTACATGGTTAATGTGGGGGCTACGTACCAAAAGGGTTTTGGCTCATCTGCATAAGTTGCTACGGGACGCCATTTGATGTTTTCCCACTTAATTTGGCTGTTCGATTCTACAATAAACGACAAATAAGCTCCCGTATGAATATCCTGCTCATCAACGGTTAAATAAATATCCATGGGTTCATTGCTGTGCACATTGGTTGCTTTTAGGTAGCGTTTTTCAATGTCGGTTTGTGCCAAAATGGGTTTTGTTTCTGGATTTTCTTGTACCTGTTGAAAGTTGGTTATCACTGTTTTGCGTACAATCAGACAAATATCGTCTGATGTAACGTCTTTGCTAAAAGGTGCCTGAATACGAATGTTTCCTTCTTTTGCTAGTGGCATATCGGGAGCACCACAAAATAAAAACTCATCTGCAGCTATGTATTCTTTTAAACTTCCGTTTTCGTCTTCGCCAATATTTTGTTTTAACGAGGTGTATTTAATGCTGGCATCAAGATTAATGGAATCCCCCGTGGCGCTAAAGTTTGATTGCAAACGGAAATAGATTTTTTCGCCTGCCTGCACCCTAGTTGCCCTAGATATGTTAGCACTGCCTCCTTTGGCTATACTATCGGTATAGAGCAAACTATTTTTGTGTTGAATAGAAAGACGTATGCCGTCTGTACTTTGCTTATCTACTAGCACGTTGGCTTTGATGCTTACCGTACCATCGTAAGGTGCTCGCCAAAGTTTAACTACATCGTGTCGAGGGAATAAACTACTCAAACTATCTTTCATCGCTTTTTCATCAGGAATGAAAGCACTATCAATAGCAACCATTAACCCCGGAATAGGGCAAGGGGTAGGCTGGCTAGAGGTGGTAAACGTAGGTATACCTTGCTCATTGATGTAGTTAAAATAAACACATCCGTCATTGGCTATATCAATTAGTCCATCTGCATTAAAGTCGTACAAATACACCTTGGTACAGTTGTTTTGCCAATTGTGTGAGTAGCAAGCATTGCCACTTATAAAAAGAATCTGAGCACCTGCATCTACTAGTAGGTTATGCGTTTCGCTTTGGCCAAAAGAGAAACTTTTTAATTTGCATTGCAATTTGATGGGCTCGCTAAAGAAATAGGAATCGCTATTTTTTTTATTACCTAATTCTTTTGCTTTTTGATGATATAGATTTTTTCGGTAGCAAATGGTATCGCCATCCATAAAAATTAAATCAGGTAGTCCATCGCCGTCTAAATCGGTAAGTGAAACTTTGCCTTCGTTATCGTTGTGGCTATAGGTGTAAGAGCTCCCTGCGTAAATCTTAAGAAGGTCACCAATTCCAAAACCTACATGGAGGCCACCACCTACGTTGTATCCCGAGCTATGCGAACCGTTTATCATAGAGCACTCGTCGTTAAACTCGTCTTTAGAGGTAAAAAATGTTCCTTTTTTATAGATGGGTTTAGATAAACCCCATTTTTGCGCACTCTCGTAAAGCGGGCTTAATGTGTCGTCATAATAATCGAAACTGTGACTATAAAAGGCTTCTTTCAGGCTATCTGTTTCTGTAATTTTCACCAGGTTTGTTTTGCCAAATGCACCTATCTTATATTTAAAAACATAGCCTTTTAGCAGCCTGTCTTGGTTGTAAACCTGAATATCTGATAGCACTACCGCATCAGTTTGTTCTATACCTAAACGATAGCTACTGGTTTTGTCAAGGCGATTAAAATCAAAACTCTCCTTTTCTTCAGAATATTGAAAAACGACCTTATACGCTCCTTTTAGGTTCTGTTGTTTATGCCCTGTATAAACAATGGATTTAGGATATAAGTTTCCGTTAAAATTTTTATAGGTATAGGTGCATGTATTCCCGTTTCTGTCTTCTACTTCGGTTAGCACCCAAACTATCTGATTGTTTTTTGTAGGGGTAGAATGAATGCTAATTTCATCGGCTATGCCATCAAAACCGGTGTATGTTTTTTTGATGCCATCTTTGGAAATTACCTGCCATGTATAATTTGTAGGAGAACTACCCTCGCGAATGATGGTAAGATATTCGGGATCAACGCGCAAATAAAACTGCTTATGGTTTTGACGTTCTTGTTTTTTCCTGTAGCTATGATAGTGCGCTTTTTCTGTAAATTGCTGTCCATTTAGAAGGTAACTTTCACTTTCGTACTGTTTATTGAAAGACGGACATCCCCAACGGGTATCAATGGTGATGCTTTCCATGGGAATAGAAAATCCGTAGCCTACATACGAGCTACCGCCATCGCTGTTGTATTGAAGCATCAAACTAGGCATAACATATCCTCTGGCGGCTGGCAGTGATAAAGGATAATTTAAAACAGCGGTTCCTTGTTCATTGGGTGTCGGAGCCTTTATTTGCGTAATGCCAGTGGCAGGATTAACGGGTTTGTAATCGCTAATAAAAGTAGGTGTTAACGTGCCAGTTTCTGGCGATTCTGGCACTTTAAGAATACCATTAATCATGTCAGTAAAATGCTCAGTACGTGAGTAGGCTAACTGACGTTTGGCGTCAATGGTATCTTTTACTAAAACCTCCCATCGTTGGTATTTTTCGTCGTAATAGTAGGTATGAATATCGTTGACTGTGTAACCTTGTGGAATTTTAAGACTATCATACGGTAATATAATGGTAGCTGCATTTTTTACGAAGTGTTCTCCATGAGGTAAAAAACGAAAACCGTCAGCGCCCGATGTTACATTTACCATGCCAGTGGGTAATGGGGGCATTTGAGTATAGGAAATGGCCGTAATGGATAATTCTTGATTGCATGATAAACTGCCTTTGGGCACTTTAAGTTGCGCTTGCATTAAGCAAAGCGAATCTTGCTGTCTTGCTTTAAACTCTTTGCTAACCGATAAAATTTCCAATTGCTTTTTGCAGCCTTGCAAAGAATCTGCGTTAGCACTCACAGTAAAGACTGTATCTGTTTTCGCTAAATCAACAGATGTAACAGTATTGTTTTTATCTGTTGTGCAAGCAACTACAACAAATAAGAACAAGAGAATGAATATGTGCGATAATAGTGTTTTCATTATTTTCTTAGTACCTTATGGGTGGAAATAGAACCATTTTCTGCTCTAACCAATATAATATAGGTGCCAGCAGAAGGTAAAAAGGCCTTTACTTGATAGTAATTTGCATCTGCTAGGCTTTTGTGTAAAATCATTTGACCTACCACATTATAAATCATAATATCAATGGCCTGATTCTGCCATAAAGCACATTCTATCAAAATATTCCCGTCTGTAGTTGGGCTTGGCAAAGCGTGTATATACTGAAAAGGATTATCTATCTCTTCTTGTGTTAACGAACGTTGAGCTACAGTAAAGTGAGACAATGTATTGGGTATAGCTACTTGTGAGAAAACAAGGTTATTCGTGCTGTTAAAATTTCCTTTGTAGGCAAGGGTTGTTTGTTCATCAAAAGTTGCTTGCCCACTGCTGTCTACCAATAAATAATACATTTTATCAACTTGTAGGTAGGGTAAATTTTCTTCTCCACCGATTCTATATTGTACATTGCACGGAGTATGTTCCCATTCTCCTGTTGGTACAAGCGTCCAGATTCTACTAGTAATGAGCCCATCTGCTAAATCGTGGTTCATCAATGACATAGCGGCCCCATTATTCCCCCACAATAAATACATGCCATCTTGTAGGCTATCTGTAGTAGAAATAATAGGCGAATTTGGGCAATGAATACTGCTACCGATGGTTTTGTTTAAGGCTGTTTTTGCTTCTTTCCCAATACCTGCTATGGCATGTTTGTAATTTTTGCACATTTCCCCATCCCAAATAATATCTCCACGCCCATTGGTATAATTAGTAGGGATGTCTTGGTTGAGTGTGATGCCATATTTAATAGCCAAATAACTTTCTATCATACTACGGGCCGAACTGCCCAATAGCTGATTGTAAACCATATACTCTATTAGAGATTCTTCTTTCTGATTGGATAGCGATATTGACGATACCATCCTATTCATATGCTGGTAGCCTATGTATAAACAACTATTTTGCAAAAGGCTATCTTTGGAGTTAATCCCCATAGTATGAGTAAAAATGGCCAACGAATCGGACGCTTCTTGTTGTAGGTCAAACATCAATTTCTTATTGGGTTTACCCATCCATTTGTTGGTAAAGACTGTTATAATAGAGTCTTTGTTCAAGATTGACCAATAGGCATTTGTTTGGGCTGTTTTTAAAGATGCGACACCTACTATACTTAATGCTGAAGCATTTAAGTCCTTTATGCTCATTTTATAGGTTTTTGCAGTAGTGCTATCCGCACGATGCACAAAAGGTACCCCTCCTTGGTATGCATATAGGGCCATACTAGGCAATATAAAAAGTAAGATGATTAGGTTTTTGGTTGTCATAGGTTATTCAAGAAAGAGAGAGATACTATCGTAATATTCTGTTGTTGATACATTCTCTAGGTACATTACATTTTCAGCGCGCGAATTTTGGGTAAATTTTATAACAGGGCAATCGTTGGTTTGCCAAATACCTACTTGTCTTGTTTGTGATTTTTCTGCCAAGCGGCATAACATATAAGGTTCGGTAAGGTCTTTTATGCAGCGACATGGTAATGCAGGTATCTCATTGGCAATTTGTACAAACGAGAATCGGGGATAATACCCTTGGAAATGCTCAAAATAGGGTATTCCATGAAGATAGTATTTTATTTCTCCATTTTCGTAATAACTACCAGTTGTAAAATCTGACACCCAATACAAGGCTTCTGAATTTGCAGCAAACACCTGACTATTGTTATAAACAGCTGAGTGGAATTGTTTAATAAAAGTGTATTGCGTGTCGGCATTAACCAAGGATATAAAATCCTTTTGGGCGGGTATTCTCCACGAGTTAGGACAAATGGAAGTAGCATAATCTTGTATTACTTTTTTGGAATAATATCGTACGCCATTATAAGAAGTATTACAGTCGGTAGCGTTGATATAAGCTGCTATATCATGAAATTTTTCATTTAATGTCGTCTCTTGCAAGCCTTTGGTATAGATTAAATCCTCTAGCATCCACATAGTGCTCCCATAACGCTTGGTTTTATAGATGTTATTTTGTTTATCCGCAATATATCCATCACTTAAGTTGTCTTTTACTACAATCTGTTTAATATCGGCTATTTTGTATCGAACTACCCTTTCTGTTTCGTCGGTTACATTGCGTCTGTACACATAAAGCCAGTCTCTGTCAGTTTGCCCATCCCATATACAACGTACTGATTTGCCAAGTTCTTTGTTTGCACTCGAAAATGATAAAGAGCCTGTAGCATCCAGGCGGCAAGAAAGTGCACTATTTGTTGATAATGATTCTGCCGACCAATAAGAAGATAATAATTCTGTATCTTTTATAGTTGTTCCCTTAGCATATCCACTTGCTAAGGAGTTAAAACCATCTTTAGGACTTTCGCCTTTTCGCTTTAAACCATTGCTTGATGTTTTCCAGTTAGGGTGTCTAAAAGAACTAGATCCCGCATAGTTATTAGAGGCGAATAATTTTTCCCATTCTTTGCGCGTTGGAAGATGGAATTTATTGGGACATATACCTTGAACAGTTGTATAAGTAGCAAGCGAAGTTGTTTTAGGTGTAATACCCACAGCCGCTTGCCAATTGTAAAATCCCCCTACCTTGTAGGCAGTATAAGTAGAATCGGTAGATGGTTTTAATTGAATTCCCCTGTTACTACTTAGTGTATCATAAACGGCACAGGTCAAATCTTCTAGCATCCAATAATGGCTAGCAATTAAACCTACTGGATATTTCTTTGCTTCTGCATCAATAACATAGGTGGGGGTAGGTTCTATTAGGCTAATACTATCAATGCTAGCGATGTTGTAGGTAACTACACCTGTTTGCATATGTATCTCTATATAGACATTAGCCCATACCGTGCTACAGTAAAGTAATAAGAATAGAATAAGTTTTGTTTTAATCATCGCGTTATTTCAAATAAATATTCGCACAAGTCCTCCTTAGTATAAAAAGATAACTTGTATTTGCCTGCAGGCAATGTTTTGTTGATGGATAACTTTTGTGGACCAACAGCACCGTTAAACGTATGCGACCAGTCAACCACGTTGCTACAACTTGGTTTTAACAACACTTCTACGTCTTTTTGTGTACGTAGGTCGTATGTAAAAGTAAGGCTATCTCCGAACTGGGGATTGGTGGGTTGCATTTGCATAGTAGCGCATGGACTAACAACTAAACTTTTACCCGTAAGGTAAAAATTATAATAGTGTTGGGTGGGTACGTTAGTATGTACCTCTAAGGTGGCATGGGCATCCCTATTGGGATGATATGAAATAAGCAATTCGGTTTGCTCGCCTGGCAACAAAGAATCTACTTTCAAGGGTGCAATGCTAAACAACTCGTTGCTAACTTTTACCTCTTTAATGTATAAGATTTCACATCCTGTATTTTTCAAAACCACGTTTTGGGTAGTTGTTTTTTCGCATGCATCAAAATCTATTACAGCACCATTATTGATAATGTTAGTTCCTTGCATAAACGTAGCAATGGGTTCCTGTGGGCCTATGGCTATATGTGGAAAGTTGGTTATGCGCGCATTGGGA
>JAFOFC010000053.1 GCA_017387515.1 Paludibacteraceae bacterium | reverse complement strand
ATGTGTACCTATGTATTTAATAGAATATCCATCTTCTAACATATGCATATATTTCAATCGTTCTGCATATCCATGTTTCTTGTATTTTTTTGACATAAAAACCCCGAAAGTTTTTTGTCTAACTTTCGGGGTTCATATCACAGCGCTCTGGATTTTTTTATACAATCGACAATCGACAAGTGACAAGTGACAAGTGACAATCGACGATTGACTAGCGACAGTTACTTTGCAACTTTTCTGCAATTTCTTTAAACTCTTCGGCTGATAATTTAAGTTTTGGATTAGAGAAAAGCATATCACTTTCCTTTTGAATAGGAATTAAGTGAATGTGTGCGTGAGGTACTTCCAAACCAATTACCGCTTGTCCTACTTTTTGGCAAGGGAAAACCGCTTTGATAGCCGATGCTACTTTTTTAGCAAAAACCTGCATCGCTGCCAAATCTTCGTCAGATAAATCAAAGATGTAATCAACCTCTTGTTTGGGAATAACCAAGGTGTGGCCTTTTACCAATGGGTTGATGTCTAAGAAAGCAAAAAACTTGTCGTTTTCTGCTACCTTGTAGCAAGGAATTTCGCCTGCTACAATTCTGCTAAAAATGCTAGCCATGGTAATTATAGTTCAATGTTCATGATTTCAAACTCAACCGTACCTACAGGTAGTGAAACGGGAACAATGTCGCCTACCTTTTTGCCAATTAGCGCTTTGGCAATAGGTGTACCAGTAGAAATCTTACCTTCGCGCAAGTTGGCTTCTGCTTCCGAAACCAAGGTGTATTTCATTTGTTGGTTGTTTTTGGTGTTGCGGATGGTAACTTTGGTTAGAATTTGAACACTATCGGTTGATACTTGCGATTCGTCCAAAATGCGAACATCCAACAAGGTAGCTTTAAGCATAGAAATTTTTGCTTCTAGCAAGCCTTGTGCTTCTTTGGCAGAATCGTATTCTGCATTCTCCGAAAGGTCTCCTTTATCGCGCGCTTCGGCGATAGCTGCCACAATGCGGGGTCTTTCTACTGACTCCAGGTGGGCAATTTCTTTTAGAAGGTTATCGTATCCTTCTTTTGACATGTAAGTAATAGCCATAATTATTATTGTTGTTTAATTGTTTAGTTCGCTTCGCTCATGAATTTTAGTACGAGGTGAATGCAGAAACCATGTTTACATGGGTTATGCTGAACCGATGCCTAAAATCATGTAATAAGTTGCTCACGCTCGGCATAACAAATAAATTTGTTCTGCTCTCGCTTAATCGCAACTTTAGTCGTTTAGGGTGTTCGTGGTTAGTGCTGGGTTTTGAAAAAAACACAAAAAAATAAAGAATCTCGATAGGTTACCGAGACTCTCCCATGGTTTTAAGACAGTGGCAAAGGTAGTTATTCTTTTTGAATAAACAAATCTTTAGTTGCTAATCTGTGTTAATTTAAGGGTTCTGTATGTGTTTATAGTTCAAGTAAAAAAAGATAAGGGCAGTGCCCTTATCTTAACCTAAACCTTAAACTATGAAAAATCTTTTCGACTTTCTGATTGCAAATATAGAGCACTTTTTTAATATTACAAACGTTTGCAAGTAAAAATTCAAAATATTAACATATTTTAATAGAAAACGTATGCATTGGGTTTAATTTTGGTGTGTCAAACAATACGTCTCAACTCTCCTTTAATTCTCGATTAGTCAAAAAAAATCTCCTTTATTCGCTACGCTCATGAAATTTTTCGTGACTCGGCATAATCAAAGCAAGCTTTGCTTCTGCGCTCGCTACTCAAAATTTTCTCCTTTCTCATTTTTCAACTCTCCTTTATATTCATTACCTTTGTGCCATATTATCCGAATTGTATGAAAAAATTGTTTATAGAAACTTACGGTTGCCAAATGAACTTTGCCGATAGCGAGGTGGTGGCAGCTGTAATGCAAATGGCTGGTTACGATTTGTGCGATAGTTTAGAAGAGGCCGATGCTGTGTTTATGAATACCTGTTCTATTCGCGATCATGCCGAACAAAAAGCCAATGCACGGTTGGAGTATTTTTCGCAATTAAAGCGTAAAAAGAAACACCTAATAGTAGGTGTGCTGGGTTGTATGGCAGAACGTGTAAAAGAAGGCCTGTTAGAGCAAAAGGTAGTAGATTTAGTAGTTGGCCCCGATGCTTATTTGGACTTGCCTCACCTAATTGCTCAAGTAGAAGAGGGTAAAAAAGCCATAAATGTGGAGTTTTCTACAACCGAAACATACAAAGATATTTTGCCACGTCGCATAGGTGGAAATAAAATAGGTGGTTTTGTATCCATTATGCGCGGATGCAATAATTTCTGTTCGTACTGCATTGTGCCATATACCCGTGGTAGGGAGCGTTCTCGTCCGTACGAAAGCATTTTAAAAGAGGTACAAGATTTACAGGCCAAAGGGTATAAAGAGGTAACATTATTGGGTCAAAATGTAAACTCGTATTTATACGAAGAAATTAATTTTGCCCAATTATTGGACAAATTGGCCGTGGCAGTACCCGATATGCGCATTCGCTTTACCACATCGCATCCCAAGGATATTCACGAAGAAACCATTCAGGTAATAGCTAAACACCCTAATTTGTGCAAACACATTCATTTGCCAGTGCAATCGGGCAGCAATAAGATTCTAAAATTGATGAATCGTAAGTACACGCGCGAATGGTATTTAGAAAAGGTGGCTTTGATTAGAAAGTACATTCCAGATTGTGGTATATCTACCGATATGTTTACCGGTTTTCATGATGAAACCGAAGAAGACCATCAACTAACCCTTCAGCTAATGCGCGAGGTAGGGTACGATAGCGCCTTTATGTTTAAATATTCAGAGCGCGAAGGTACCTACGCTTCTAAACACTTGCCCGATAATGTGGCCGAAGAGGTAAAATTGCGCCGTTTGCAAGAAATGATAGATTTGCAGTTGGAATTATCGCTACAAAGCAACCTAAAAGACGTGGATAAAAGCTTTGAGGTGTTAGTAGAAGGCTATTCAAAGCGTTCTAAAGAACAACTATTTGGCAGGACCTCGCAAAACAAAGTGGTTTTGTTTGATAAGGGCGATGCTAAAGTGGGCGATTTGGTAACGGTGGTAATAGAGCGTGCTACGGCGGCTACTTTGTTTGGAACTAGAATTTAATTTTACATTTTTTAAAAAAAAATGGCTGATTGTTAGTTAGATATAAAAACTTGTTATATCTTTGTAGCTGATTAATTACGTATATTAAACGCATTGTATATGAAAAAACTTTTTACCGTATGCGCATTGTGCTTGGTTTCTATGCTTGCTTTTGCTGCAACGGAAACCGAGGTAAAAGAATCAACAACGTCTGAAAGCAAGGTATTGCACGAATTTAAGGACTTTTCGCACTGGTCAATCCAAGTGAATGGTGGTTTCTCTCAATTTGACGGTGATGCTAATCAACGCTACGACCAATTGTTGTCTTCATCTCAACTTTTGTGGACTGTAGGTATTGACGTTGAATATTCGTTCAACCCTGCTTGGGGGCTTATTGCAAACTTCCAATACATGCCTTATCACGCACATACCAGTAGCACCAAGTATGGTAAAAACTATTTCCGTGGTAACATGTATGCTCCATCGTTGATGCTTTCTATGAACTTGTTAAACTTGTTTGGACAATATCGTAGTAATGCTGGTTGGAACTGGTATTTAAATGCTGGTGTTGGCATGGTATTCTACGATGTTAAAAGCGAAAACGAAGGTGTAGTTGGCGAGGAATCACCCAAAGAAATTAAAGATGGTAAATCTATTGGTATTCCATTGGGTACTCAAGTTGAATACAACATCAACGATTATTTAGCTGTTGGTTTGAGTGGTTACTATCGTATCCACAACAAAGATAACTTTGAAGGCGAAGAATACACCAAAGGTACCATGAACGATGGTGAATTTTACGTAACCGCTAGTTTGCGCGTAAAATTGGCTCCTAATGTAAAAGAAGGTGGTCACATGCGTAACTTGTCTATGATGGATTATCGTAAAAAACGCACAGGCGAAAGCAACCTAGAATCTCGTTTGGACAGCCTAGAAAAACGCGTAAAAGTGTTGGAAGATACCGTTGCTAACAACATTTTGCCTCGTTTGGACGAACTAGAAAAACAACACGCTACTACTCCCGACGAAGACGGTGACGGAGTGCCCGATTTCCGCGATCGTCAAGCCAACACTCCTAAAGGTGCTTTTGTAAACTATTGGGGCGAAGGTATTCCACAAGAAGCATTGGAACCAGAATGCTGCGACGATGTTAAAAAAGTATTTGCTGCATTGGGTGTAGATCCAAAAGTAGATTACGATATGTCTGTTTACTTTGCTTTCGATAAGTCAAACTTGGATGCTAAAGCACGTAAAAACATCGACAAAGCCATTCAAAAATTGAATGAAAACCCAGAAATGAAAGTGGAATTGCGTGGTTATTGCGATTTCCCTGGTTCTAATAATTACAACTTGAAGTTAAGCGAAAGACGTGTAAATGCTGTAAAAGAGGCGTTGGTTAAAGCCGGTATTGCCGAAGACAGAATTGCAGTTCAAGCACAAGGAGCTTTGGCTAATCCTCCTAAAGCCGAATTGAAAAACCGTCGTTGCGATTTCTTCTTCTATTAAAAAAGAAACAACTTATATAGTAAATGGGTCAACAAACGTTGACCCATTTTTTTGTATGTAAATTTTTAGTATTTTTGTTTGAATACAAATTGATAGGCTATGAACAATAGCGGTAGTATAAAAAAACTATATTTTAAAGATACGTCGTTTGCCAGTTTAATGGAGCAACGTGTCTACAATATTTTGCTTATTGCTAGTAAATACGATGCCTTTATGTTGGAAGAGGATGGTCGTATAGACGAACAGATCTTTAACGAGTATACTTCGCTAAACTTACGTTATCCACCTCGTTTTACCTTGGCTTCTACCTTAGAAGAAGCCCAAGAGATGCTAAGAACCCGCTCGTTCGATTTATTTATTATGATGCCAGCGGTAGAGAATAGCGCGGTGTTTGGCTATGCCAAAGAGCTTAAAAATCTATATCCTACCGTGCCAGTGGTGCTGCTTACGCCGTTTTCGAGCGAGGTATTTCATCGCTTGTATCATCACGAGGACTTTTCGGCCATCGATTATGTATTTAGTTGGCTGGGCGAAACCGATTTGTTGTTGGCTATTGTAAAATTGCTAGAAGACAAGATGAACGTAGATGCCGATATTAAATCGGTAGGTGTTCAGGTTATTTTGTTTGTAGAAAACTCCATTCAATTTTATTCAACCTTATTACCTTATTTATACAAGCACGTGTTTGTGCAGTCGCGTTCGTTTATGACCGAGGCGTTAAACGAACACGAACAGATGCTGCGCATGCGTGGGCGTCCAAAAATTTTATTGGCTCGTAATTACGAAGAAGCCCAAGAATTGTACAACAAATACCGTCGCAATATTTTGGGGGTGGTGTCTGATGTGCGTTTTGAGCGTGAAGGCGAGGTAGATGCAACGGCTGGAATTAAGTTATGTTCGTACATACGCAATCATGATAGGTTTATGCCTATTATTTTGGAGTCGAGCGAAGAGGTAAACCGTGATGCTGCGCGTCAGTTGGGGGCTATGTTTATTAGCAAAAACTCTAAAACCATGCACTTAGAGTTAAAAGAGGCGGTTACTTCTATGTTTGGTTTTGGCGAGTTTCATTTTGTAGACCCCGATACCAAATGGGTGGTGGCAGTGATTAAAAACTTAAAGGATTTACAAGATAAGGTGTTTGGTATACCCGCCGATTCTATGTTTTACCATTTGTCGCGCAATCATTTATCGCGCTGGCTATACTCGCGTGCTATGTTTCCGTTGGCCGAGTTTTTGCGCGACTTAAGCATTAATTCTATAGACGAGGTAGACCAAGCCCGTCAGGTTATTTTTGATGCGATTGTTGCTTACAGGCGTATTAAAAACCAGGGGGTAGTGGCTGTATTTATGAGCGATCGATACGACTCTTATTCTAATTTTGCCCGCATTGGCGAAGGGTCGATGGGTGGCAAAGGCCGTGGTTTAGCCTTTTTGGATTTAGTGTCTAAACGTAACAAAGAGTTTTTTGATTTTGAAACTACCCAGATTGTAATTCCAAAGACGGTGGTGCTTTGCGTTGATAAGTTTGACGAGTTTATGGAGCAAAACCAATTGTATGGGGTAGCACTTTCTGATAATTTATCGGACGATGAGATATTAAAACACTTTTTAAATGCCAAATTGCCGCGCAGTGTGGTGGCCGATTTATATGCCTACCTAAAGGCAGTAGATACGCCCATTGCTATACGTTCTAGTAGTTTGTTAGAAGATGCCCATTATCAGCCTTTTGCGGGGGTGTATTCTACCTATATGGTGCCCAATGTAAAAGGGCATCGTATTACTACGCTGATGATGGTGTGCGAGGCCATTAAAGCCGTGTATGCATCGGTGTATTATAAAGATAGCAAAACCTACATGAAGGCCACTAAAAATGTAATCAATCGCGAAAAAATGGCGGTTGTATTGCAAGAAGTGTGTGGTCGTCCCTATGGTAATAGGTTTTACCCTTCTTTCTCTGGGGTAGGCAGGTCGCTTAATTTCTATCCCATTGGTAACGAAAAACCCGAGGATGGTGTGGTAAATGTGGCCTTGGGCTTGGGCAAATACATTGTAGATGGTGGGCAAACCTTGCGTTTTTCGCCCAAGCATCCGCATAATATTTTGCAAACCTCGTCGCTAGAATTTGCTTTGAACGAAACGCAAACGCATTTTAATGCCTTGGATATTTCGCGCACTACGTTTTCGCCCCAGGTTGACGATGGCTTTAACCTATTTAGGTTACCAGTACGCGAGGCAGAGGCAGATGGTACCCTTAAGTATATAGCCTCTACTTTCGACCCATACGATCAAATTATACGCGATGGGCTTTACGAGGCCAAATATCGCAAGGTAATTACCTTTGCTAATATTTTAGAGCACGAGGTTTTTCCGTTGGCCGATATTGTAGATAAGGTGCTAAAAGTGGGTGAACGCGAAATGGGACGTCCTGTAGAAATTGAGTTTGCTGTAAATTTAGATTACCAAAATAATAAGAATAATACGTTCTATTTGCTACAAATACGTCCTATTGTTGATGCTAATAAGTCGATTGATGAAGATTTAACGCAAATTCCACTCGATAAAACCCTAATTACATCGCAACAAGCCTTGGGTAACGGTATTATTGATAATATTTACGATGTGGTATATGTAAAAGAGGGCATGTTTGGACCATCCAATAACCAACTAATTGGGTACGATATCGATAAAATAAACCGTGCTTTGATGGAAGAAGATAGGCCCTATGTGTTAATTGGTCCAGGACGCTGGGGTAGTAGCGATACGTGGCTGGGCATTCCTGTTAAGTGGCCCAATATTGCGGGAGCCAAGGTAATTGTAGAAGCAGGTCAAACCTCCTACCACATTGATCCTAGCCAGGGTACGCACTTTTTTCAGAACCTAACGTCGTGTGGGTCGGCCTACTTAACCGTAGATGGAGCCGATGAGCGCGAGGTATGCAACATGGAATTTTTGGAGTCATTACCTGTTATTAACGAAACCAAATACATCAAGCACGTGCGTTGCCAAGTGCCTTTAACGGCAAAAATAGATGGCAAAAAGGGCATTGGCGTGGTAATGTGATGCAAAAAGTAATTTTTTTACCTAAAAAATTTGCAATTCAAAAAAAAGGTATTACCTTTGCAACCACTTAAACGATGGTGCCATAGCTCAGTTGGTAGAGCAAAGGACTGAAAATCCTTGTGTCCCCGGTTCGATTCCTGGTGGCACCACAGAAAAAAGCTCAGAGATTCCTCTCTGAGCCTTTTTTTTGTGGTGGCGCCATTCCGTTTTTATATTCGGGCTCATGAAGACACCT
>JAFOFC010000052.1 GCA_017387515.1 Paludibacteraceae bacterium | reverse complement strand
GTGGTCTTAATTACCTTCTTTACCTTGATATCTGTAAAATAAGTTGACAAGAAAGTTTGCGCCTTTTCTGGCAACTCATTTTGTGAGATCTTGGTTTCTATATCTTCTGCAAAAGCTACACTTGCCATAGCCACAGCAGTTAATAAAGCAATTATTTTTTTCATAAGGCATTATTGTTTAATAAAACTTTGGGTCATATCTTCTACTTCTTTGTTGATATGAGCAGCAAAATCGGTAACCGACATCGCTCCCATATCGCCAGCACCTTGACGACGTACCGACACTTGGTTGTTTTCGGCTTCTTTTTCGCCAACAATTACCATGTAAGGAATACGTTTCAACTCGTTATCGCGAATTTTACGACCAATTTTTTCGTTTCTATCGTCAACGCTTACACGGATATCCGACAATTCCAATTGACGAGCTACTTCGTAAGCATAGTCGCAATATTTTTCGCTGATAGGCAACACCACAACTTGATCGGGGGTCAACCACAATGGGAATTTACCGCCGGTGTGTTCAATTAACACTGCTACGAAACGTTCCATCGAACCAAAAGGAGCACGGTGAATCATAACAGGACGGTGTTTTTGGTTGTCTTCGCCAACGTAATCCAAATCAAAACGTTCGGGCAAGTTATAGTCTACTTGAATGGTACCCAATTGCCAACGACGACCAATGGCATCTTTTACCATAAAGTCTAGTTTAGGACCATAGAAAGCTGCTTCACCTAACTCAATGCGAGCTTTCAAGCCTTTTTCTTGGCAAGCTTCTACAATGGCGCTTTCGGCTTTTTCCCAAACATCGTCGCTACCAATGTATTTGGTTTTATTTTCTGGATCGCGAAGTGAAATTTGAGCTTCAAAGTTTTTAAAATCCAACGCATTGAAGATGATGAAAATAATATCCATTACTTTCAAGAATTCTTCTTTTAATTGGTCGGGACGGCAGAAAATGTGCGCATCGTCTTGGGTAAAGCTACGTACACGGGTTAAACCATGCAACTCACCGCTTTGTTCGTAACGATAAACGGTACCAAATTCGGCAAAACGTAATGGTAGATCTTTGTACGAACGAGGTTTAAATTTATAAATTTCGCAGTGGTGAGGACAGTTCATGGGTTTTAGCAAGTATTCTTCGCCCTCTTCTGGTGTGTGAATAGGTTGGAACGAGTCGGCACCGTATTTAGCATAGTGACCTGACGTTACCCACAATTCTTTTTGACCAATATGAGGGGTCATTACTTGTTGATAGCCAAAACGTTTTTGAATTTGTTTTAAGAAATCTTCCAAACGCAAGCGAAGTGCAGTTCCTTTTGGCAACCACAAAGGCAAACCTTTACCTACCGATTCGCTAAAGGTAAACAATTCTAACTCTTTGCCAATTTTACGGTGGTCGCGTTTTTTAGCTTCCTCCATCAATTGCAAGTATTCGTCCAACATTTTCTTTTTAGGGAACGAGATACCATACAAGCGGGTTAATTGTTTGCGAGTAGCATCGCCACGCCAGTAAGCACCGGCAACGCTGGTAATTTTAAAGGCTTTGATTAAACCTACGTTGGTAATGTGTGGACCTTTACACAAGTCAACAAAACCACCTTGACGATAAATGGTGATGGTACCGTCTTCTAGGTCGTTAATCAATTCTAGTTTATACGATTCGTTTTTAGCAGCAAACATAGCCAACGCATCGGCTTTGCTAATTTCTTCGCGCACTACTTGTTCTTTACGAGCCACAATTTCCATTACTTTGGCTTCGATAGCAGCAAAATCGCTTTCTTTGATAACCGCTGTACCTGGGTCTACATCGTAGTAAAAACCGCTTTCGATAGCAGGTCCAATACCAAATTGAATACCAGGATACAATTCTTGCAAAGCTTCTGCCATTAAGTGTGCAGAGGTGTGCCAAAAAGCATGTTTACCTTCGGCATCGTCCCATTTGAACAATTTAATGGTAGCGTCCTCTGTAATAGGACGATCTATTTCGGTTACGGTGTCGTTTACTTGTACTGCAATAACATCTTGTGCCAAACGCGTACTAATGCTTTCGGCAATTTGAAAACCCGTTACGCCATTTTCGTATTCGCGTACGGAACCATCGGGAAAAGTAATTTTAATCATAATTGTTCTATTTTTTGTGGACTACAACTTCCACGTTATTTTTTGAGCATGTAAAGTTAATTCTTTTAGACGAATTTAACCCGTTTCTTTTACTATTTTTTGGATTTTGAGGGACAAATAACAGCCAATCCGCAATTTTCGCACTTGGGCTGACGCGCCACACATACATACCTTCCATGCAATAAAAGCCAATGGTGGGCTACTCCCCACTCTGCTTTAGGTATATGCGCTGTTAGTGCTTTTTCTACGGCCAACGGGGTTGTGGCGGTTTTAGGAGCCAATCCCAAGCGATGCGCCACCCTAAAAACATGGGTGTCAACGGGCATAGCCGGCTGATCAAACGCCACTGCCATTACCACGCTGGCTGTTTTTCGCCCTACGCCTGGCAAGGTTTGCAACTGCTCCAAATTAGCAGGTACCTCTCCATTAAAATCTTGCTGCAATTTTTGTGCCAACGCCCACACATGCTTGGCCTTATTATTGGGATAAGAGACCGATTGAATATAATGATAAATAGCATCGACCGATGCCTCGGCCATTTTTTGGGGTGTAGGAAATGCCTTAAATAAAGCGGGGGTAATTTGGTTAACGCGTTTGTCGGTGCATTGTGCCGACAACACTACGGCCACCAACAGTTCAAAAGGATTGGTATAATGTAATTCCGACTCGGCTACTGGCATATTTGCTCTAAACCAAGTTAAAGCAGCTTCATATCGTTCTTTACGTGTCAAATTACACCATTTTTACATTATCTTGCACATTCAGTTCCTTGCCTTCTGCATTAACAAACTGATATTGCAACAAACTAAAGTTATAATTGGGAAGCACTTTAAACAACCAACCGTATTTCCATCGCCAACGACGCAATATGTTCCAAAAACCTTGCTTCATATAGGCATACACAAACGGATGTACATACAATACAAAACGTTTGGTTTTAAGTTGCTTTTCGACCATCTCGATACGCGACGCCAAAAAATCGATAAACAAAATAGAGGAGGCAATTTTGCCACTTCCATGACAAGTAGGACATGCCTCTAAGGTATCTACCTCGGTTACAGGGCGTACACGCTGACGCGTAATTTGCATCAACCCAAACTTGGTTAAAGGCAACACTTGGTGTTTAGCCGAGTCGTTTTTCATGTTTTGGCACATGCGCTCGTACACTTGCTGTTTGTGTTCGGATGTACGCATGTCTATCAAGTCGATAATAACAATGCCACCCATATCGCGCAAGCGCATTTGGTGCGCAATTTCGTCTACAGCTGCCATGTTTACCTCAAAGGCATTCTCTTCTTGCAAATTGCTAGATTTATTGCGCGTACCACTGTTTACGTCTATTACATGCAAAGCCTCGGTATGTTCAATCACCAAATAAGCCCCTTTACGGAAAGGAACTATGCGTCCAAACGATGATTTTATCTGCTTGGTAAGGTTATAAACATCAAAAATAGGCAGTTCGTCGTCGTAATACTTAACGATAGAGGTTCTAGTGGGTTCAATAAGCGAAACGTACGATTTTATAGCCTCGTACACTTCTTTATCGTTTACCACAATTTGGTCGTAGTTGGGATTAAAATGATCGCGCAAAATGGCTTCTGCTCTGCCAATTTCTTCTAACACCAACGAGGGCACCTGTTTACTTTGTTGCACCACACGCAAGGCATCTTCCCAGCGTTGTATAAGCACGTGCAACTCGTTTACCAATTCTTCTTGCGACTTACCTTCGGCAACCGTCCTAACAATAACACCATAGTTGGCTGGTTTTACTTGTTGGATGATTTTTTTTAGGCGAAAGCGTTCTTCGTTCGATTGGATTTTTTGCGAAATAGATACCTTTTGTCCAAAAGGCAACAACACCAATCCCCTACCCGCCAACGAGATTTCGGCCGTAAGGCGTGGACCTTTGGTAGAAATAGGTTCTTTTACCACTTGCACCAACACCTCTTTGCCACCTACCAAATAATCGGTAATTAACCCTTCTTTGGGCAATTCTTCTGTAGGCTGCACCTTGTTCATACTAGGCGCTTTTTTGGTGCCATTACGGGCAAATTGAATAAATTGTTGAGCCGAAGAAAAATGCAATCCTAAATCTAGGTAATGCAAAAAGGCATCTTTTTCGTAGCCAACATCTACAAATGCGGCATTTAAACCAGGCATTAACTTTTTAACTTTGGCCAAATAAATATTCCCAACAGAGAACGACGCTTCGCGACTTTCTTTGCTGAATTCTACCAAACGACCATCCTCGGTTAAAGCGATGGCGATTTGCTCCGAATTGACATCGAGAATTAATTTACTTTCCATAACTAGTTAAATTAGCTTGCCCTACATACAGAAAAGAACAAACTTAGCGAAAATTTAAGTTTGTTCTTTCTATTTCTGCAAAAAAACTCAGAAATTATTTTTTCTTTTTGTGACGATCTTTTCTAAGTCTTTTTTTACGTTTGTGAGTAGACATTTTATGTCTTTTTCTTTTCTTTCCGCTTGGCATAGTTGTATGTATTAAATTTGTTTATAATTATGCGTTTTTAACTGCTTCTACAAAAGTTTTAGCAGGTTTAAAAGAAGGAATATTGTGAGCAGGAATGGTAATGGTAATATTTTTAGAAATATTACGAGCAACTTTTTGTTTTCTTTCTTTTACAATAAAGCTACCAAAACCACGCAAATACACATTCTCGTTAGCAGACAAAGAAGTTTTTACTTGAGCCATAAAACCTTCTACCACTTTTAGAACATCGTCTTTGTCGATGCCAGTTTGACTAGCAATCTCGTTTACAATTTCAGCTTTTGTCATATTATGTATTTTTTTATCAATTATTTACAACAACATTTGCTTTCAGCAAAACAGAGTGCAAATATAGTGTTTTTCTTTATAACTACCACAATTTCAGCAAAGAAAAATTATTTTTTTTCAATTTGAATCTTTTAATGTACTTTTATAGCACATTTTAAGGGTTACATATGAATATAAGTTGCACATTATTAGATTGGTATAAAGAGAACAAACGAATGCTTCCCTGGCGAGAAACCACTGACGCATACACCATTTGGGTGTCTGAAATTATCTTGCAACAAACACGTGTAGCTCAAGGCATGGCGTATTTTTATAGGTTTACTCAAGCATTTCCTACCGTACAACATTTAGCGCAAGCCACAGAAACAGAGGTACTTCGTCTTTGGCAAGGACTGGGGTATTACAGCCGTGCGCGCAACATGCACAAAACCGCCCAAATAGTAGCAGAACAATTTGGCGGGGTATTTCCCTCCGACTACCCTACCTTACTATCGTTACCTGGCATTGGAGCCTATACGGCAGCTGCCATTGCATCGTTTGCTAGCCATGCCCCCTATGCCGTAGTAGACGGCAATGTATATCGTGTATTGGCCCGTATTTTTGGCATCGACACACCAATTGACAGCACAACTGGCAAAAAATTATTTAATCAACTAGCCCAAGAGCAACTAGACCAAACCGCCCCTGCCACATACAACCAAGCCATGATGGACTTTGGCGCCATACAATGCACGCCACAATCGCCCAGTTGCGAGGATTGCCCCTTTGCCGAACAATGCATTGCCTACAGAACCCACCAAACTGACATCTTGCCCATCAAGAGCAAAAAGACCGCTCAACGCAAACGATTCTTTTGGTACTTGGATATTTGGAACGACCACTATACCTACCTACAACAACGCACCCAAAAAGACATTTGGCAAGGGCTTTACGAACCTATGCTGATAGAAGAACCACTATCAGAGCTAGAACTACTCCAACACCCCACAGTTGCTGCACTTAAAGGAGATATTGTACACATTTCGCCTACGTACAAGCACGTGTTGAGCCACCAAATTATAGAGGCTAGATTTGTAAAAATCCACCTTACACAAGAGAACGACCTTTTACAAGCTATGCAAAAAATAAGCGATACGGAATTGAGTAAGTATCCCGTATCGCGTTTAATAGAAAGGTATCGCGCCACGCAAGCGCCAGCCTTATAATTAGTAAATAATTAATTTGCGAACTTGTACTTCTTGATCTGTATAAACTTTTAATAGGTAAGTACCTTTAGCCGCATTTAGTTGCAACTTGGTTACATTTCCTGTAAAGGTTTCAATTACTTTACCCGACAAATCGCACAATTCTACTTGTTCAACGGCATCTTGCGAGGCAATTTGCACATTGCCACGAGTAGGATTAGGGAATACGCTCAAGGTTTCGTTTTGCTCTTCGGTTACACCTACGTGACCAAATTGGGTATCCAACCAAGCCAAACGGTCGGTAATCAATTTCATAAAGGCATCTTTGCGTTCTAACACATTGGCATTGCCGTATTCGGGCCATTTTTTACAGTCGCATTGCGATGCATACACAATTTTATCGATAAAGGCATTTACCTCTTTGCGCAAGTAGGGCACCAAATCGCCACGGGTTTCTTGCCAACGTTTACGTACGGCAGCTTGGAAACGAGGGAATTTGGCAATCTCGTCAATCCACTTAATACCATAAGGATAATCTTCGTATATAAAGGTATTATCCATATTCCAAAGGGTATTACCAAAGTCCCATACAGGGCCAAAAATCAATTTGGTATTAGCACCTCTGTCTTTGTGCAAATAACAACTACCGTGGAATCCTTCTCTATTACCCAAAATTTCGTAAATTAGGTAGTAATTTACCAAGGTATCCATATCAACGTATTTTTCCCATTCGGTGCTGCTTTTATCTTCGGCATAAATGGCGTCGTTGACCATGTTTAAGAAGTTGGTTATGTAAGCTTCTTGTTGGTACGACAATTCTTCGGGCGATTTGTAGGTAAACCACATGGGTTCGCCGTATTCATCTTTTTTATAGATGGTAATATGGGGATCTTCGTCGTAGTTATCTATTTCTAACAACCATCCACCAGTAACTGCAGTAGGATCGGTTTCGTTATCGTCTTGCTCGGTTATCTTTACACGATTACTAGACACTTTAATATGATCGGTTAAGAAATACAAGCCATTGTATTTGCCGTTTAATACCAACTCTACTGGTTCTTGTGTAGGCGTATAACGCATACCAAAATAACGGCTCAACGCAAAACCAGCTGTGTTACGCAAAAAGCCATAGTTATCGTCGGCATGGGCCAATAAGTTATAACTCTTATCGGTGGTCATGTTTAAAAGCGATGCTTTTTTGTCCATTTTAATACGATAAGGTTTTTTATCAAAACCACGCCATGTCCAGTTGCCACGTCCTTTAACCTCGGTTACCAGAGGACTTGCAGCACTGCCCGCCGATTCATAACCTTGACTGTTCGATGCGTCAATATACAAGCTTCCTTCTACGTATACTTCTTTAGATTCAATAGCCACACCATTTTTGGTATTCAAATAAAATACGGGCAACGTATTAGAATGTGGTTTGCAATTGGCCTGAGGCAATTCGGGTGTTGGTTTAGGGGTTAGAGCCTCGCCATTGTTATTTACCCACTCTCCTTGGTACCAATTACGTTCTAAGTTATTTTCGGGCACAAAAGTATAACCAGAGGTAATGGTTTCATCGGTAGTAGCGGTTCTAATTTCGCCACGTTCATTGGCAATCCAATCTTTAAATTCGGAGAACGTGTAATTATGTACGCCATCTTGCAATGCCGTTTCTAAAAAAATATAGCGGTACACATCCTCAACAGTCGATGGAACGGTATACGACCAAATGTCATTTCCTTGATGCGTCAAAGTTACCAACACGGTACCTTTAGCATCCCTATCGCCATAAGCAAACTTTACCGTTTCAAACTTAGTAATGGAGTTGTCGTAATAAAATGTCCCTTTTGGAATGTCTACAGCAAAAGTGGTTGCTGCAACCAATAAGGTTAATAATAGAAGTAATGATTTTTTCATTGGTTTAGTATTAGAATGTATAATTGATTATCTGGACAAAAATAATAAAAAAAGCCGAAAATCAAAATTTTCGGCTTTTTTATATACTGTTAATCAATCCGATTAATAGTGCGATACCCTAAATTTACCACTTAATACTACGGTTTTCATGTTGTGCATAAAGTAGTAGGCAATAATATTGTCGATTCCTGCATCGTACACATAGCCTTCTGCTTCTGGACTACAAATATCGGGTACATTTACGTCTACCAATTCTAGTGGAGCTTGTACCAACACTTTACCATCTAAGGTTACCAAGTAAAGGGTAACATTGGCACAATTGGTGGTAAATTTCCAGCTACCGTCTGGTTGGCTAGTAATGCATACATTATCGGCCGTAGGTGCGGTAGTAGGATCAAAGTCATCAACCATAAAGTGGATGCGGTATACCGACTTGCTACCATCTTCGGCAGTTACGAAAATTTCGGTAGGCATGCCCAATTGGTTAATAGCGATGGTAACGCGTTGTGTTGGGTCTTCACTAATATAGACAATATCTTCGGGTACCGAAGTTGAACCAAATGGCAACTTGTATACGTACTCTAATTTTTCGGGTTCAAAGTCTGGCAACGATTCGCCGTTAATTTGAATATCAGCCAAATAGCTATTATCGTGTAGGGCTATGCTTTGGGTAATTACATAGGTTCTAATATCACCATTTTCGGCCGTTACACGCAAAATCAAGGTTAAATCATTGCTCATTGGCGTTACCGTTTCGATAGGATCGAACACTTCGTAAGTAACATCTTCTAGGGTTGGCACATCTTCTACTGGAGTTCCTGCAGGGTATACAAAATCATACTCTGTTTGTTCAGGATCAAAGCCCTCTAGTTGTTTACCATTAATATAGATATTTTTCAAACGATTTTCGGCCGATTTTTCAATGGTGAAATAGATATAGTAATCAAATTGGTCGCCATTTTGAGCCGTTACGGTAATTAGAGCCAACTTATCTTCTATACTCAAGTTGACGGTTTGGTCTTCGTCGCCTTTATCCCATGTAATGGTAGGCAATTGGGTTGTTCCGTAAGGAAGGGTTACATGGTATTCCCATTCTTCTTTATCAAACTTATCCAACGATTCACCATCCAAATAAATCATGTTCAATTTATTGTTGGTAGAAGGTTTGTTGTACCAGCTAATGGTATATTGTTTTTGGGTGGTGCCATCTTCGGCCGTTACGGTAATAGTAGAAACCTCGTTAACAGAAGTAGCTTGCACTTCTTCTACAATTTGCGTTTCCATGCTTGCTACGCCTTCTATAGTAGGAATAACGGTTTCGCCATAAGGAATGCCTACGTTATAGGTATATACTTCAGCATCAAAATCTGCTATCGATGTACCATCTACCAAAATATCACTTAGCAACGCATTATCAGATTTAGCCACGCTAAAGTAAATAATGTATACTTTCTCGCTAATACCATCTTCGGCTACTACGTGAAGGGTATAGTTACCATTTATACCACCGCTATTGGTAGCCACTACTTGCCACTTATCGCCTTTTTCGTAGGTTACTTCGGGCATTTCGGTAGTGCCATAAGGTAGTACATAATCGTATTCTAGGGTAGCAGGATCAAAGTTATCTATTAACTCGTCATTTACATAAATACCATTCAAGTTTGCATTGCTAGAGTGCAAAATTTCAAATGTTAGCGTATAGGTACGGTCACTACCATCTTCTGCCACTACATACAAGGTAACCACATTGCCGTTTACTACTTTTTCTACGCTTTGGTAAGCATCGCCTTCGGTATAGGTTACTTCTGGATAGGTAGTAGTACCAATAGGCAATTCTATGGTGTAATCGGTAGTTTCGGGGTTAAAACCTGCGTACGATTCGTTATCCAATTGAATGTCTTTTAAGGCAGCGTTGTTTGATTTGGCAACTTGCAAGTTTACGGTATACGTTTTACTGTGCAAGCCATCTTGCGCCAAAGTAACCAAGGTAACCACTTTGTTCCATGTATCCAATTCGTTTTCGGCAGGAGTTACCGTTTGGTAAGCATCGCCCGCTGTCCAGGTAACAACAGGCCATACGCGCGTACCTACTTCTAATGGAACGGTGTATTCATATTGATCAGGAACAAAAATACTTTCACCATCTACTTGAATATCCAACAAGGTATCTACATCCGATTGTTTTACCGAGAAATGAATGGTATAATCTTTGCTAGTTTGACCATCATCGGCGGTAACGGTAATAACAGCATCGCCGTTTACGCCATTGGTTACCACTTGGGTGGTTTGGCCATCGGCACCGTTAATTACACCAATTATAGGCAATACAGTGGTACCTACAGGCAACTCTACATTGTATTCGTATGTATTAGGTTCAAAACCTGATAGCAATTCACCATCTAACGTAATACCGGCTAGTTGTGCGTTGTTGTTGTAAACGGTTACAAAGGTAATTTCGTACACATTTTTAGTAGTACCATCTTGAGCGGTTACTTCTAGTAAGTATTTATCACCTTCTTCTACTTCGTTTACTTGTTGGAAGCCATCACCTTTTTGATAGGTAATTTCAGGACGTTCTTCAGAGGCTGCAACTTCTATTGAATAAGTCAACTGAGTAGGCTCAAACAGAGGCAACACGTCGTAATTAGCGGCAATCGATGCTAAATAAGCATTATTAGAAGGTTTAGCATTAATAGCCAACTCGTATACTTTTTGTGTTTTACCATCTTGTGCTGTAACCGTAATATAGGTTACCTCGTTTAGATCGTTTACTTCCACCTCAACGGTTTGACCTTTGGCACCAGCAATGGCTTCGATGCTTGGCATAGCAGGTTCGCTCCATTTAGGATTTTCTACAGGTAGATTAACGGTATATGCTAATTGATCCTTGTTAAAGTCGTCAATCATCACACCGTTTATCAAGATACCTGCCAAATCGGCATTATTGGTAGGAACTACCAAGGTAACGGTATAGGTTCGTTCTACCGATTTATCGGGCGATGTAACTACAATGCTATACATCTGAGCCACTTGATCAAAGGTTATGGTCATGGTTTGACCTTCTTCCATCAATACGGGTTCCAAATCAATTACCTGTCCTTCGGTGCATGGTACTTCGTAATCAAAGTTGGCAGAAGCAAAGTGTTCTACGCTTGCACCATCTGCCAAAATATCTTGCAATAAAGCATTGTTAGAAGGTAATTTGGCATACGATACTTGGTATTGGTGGGTAACACCATTTAAATTATCCAGTACCAAGGTTGCCATCTGGTCGGTTAATTGCATAACCAATTTATCGGTTGCTACTTTACCATAAACAACCGCAGCAGGGTTGTTATCGGTTAGCGAGGTGGTATAATTGTACTCTTCGCTGCTAAATGTAGGTTGCAGTGGCAACGCATTATCTACCTCTAACAAGCTTAGTTGAGCGGTAGTAGGAGCAGCTGCTTCTACGTTAAATACCACTTGATAGGTTTGTTGGGTAGTTCCATCTTGAGCTGTTACCAACAAGGTGGTGGTGGTACCCAAGGTCATTACTACGTTTTGGTCGTCCAATTGTTTTTCAAAACTTACTGCAGACATTACAGTTGTACCAGCAGGTAAGGTTACGTTATATGTAAGATTAGCAGCATCGTAAGCAATGTCGTAGCCTTCTACTACCAAGTTCTTTAAAGTAGCATCGCTGCTAGGAGCCAGCTTGGTAAATTTCACTTTGTATTCTTTAGCAGCAGCATCGGCCTTATCGGGAGTTACCACAACGCTAAGGGTTGATGCATTGGTAGTGTTTAGGTTATTAACACCGCTAATGGCTACTGTAGCATAATTTGAATTGGCTGCTGCCGATACATCGGGCAAGGTATTTTGTTCATAAGGCAACACCACATCGTATTGCAAGGTAGCAGGGTTAAATACCATCGATTCTGCACCTGCTACTACCAATTCTTTTAAGGTATTATCGGTAGATTGCTTACGGGTAACAGTCAAAGTATAATCGTTATAAGAGGTATCTTCTGCATAGCAACGAACAGTGGCTGTGCGTACGCCATTCTTTTCTTCTCCCCAAATTACCTCGTAAGCTTGGTCGGGCACTTCGCCTTTGAACGTAGTTGCTGGCGTTCCAAAGAATTCAGTATCGATGGTTGCAGCAAAGCTATTACCATTGCGGGTAGCCTGTACCCCATTAACCGTCATGCTAGTAAGCGACTTGTTGTAAACCAAGCGAATGTAATCAATATTAATCCTAGCACCATGCTTATTTGTACCATTATCACCTTTAAATTGATTGGTTGCATTGACAATAAGATTCATATAGGTAATATTTTTACCATCTAAGTCTAATTGCTTAGTATATTCTGTATAGTTTGAAGTTTGCGTTTGTACGATGTAATCGTACTTGTACTCGGTTGTACCCGCATAAAAACGAATACCGAACAACGCACCATCGCCTTTTTTAGTAGGGAAATTATAACCTATTGTAATGGCTTGTGGCGTATTGCGGAAGGTAACACCACCCGACACCTCAAAATGAGTACCAGCACTAACTTCTAAAGCACCGGTAACAGTACCTGTGGTCATAAACGCCGGAATAATACTACCAGCCCAACCTAGGTCCCAATATCGGGTTGTTTTAAGACCAACAACACTGTTATTAGTTTTAACTACCTCAGTGCCAGTATAGGTTCCTACACCTCCACCGCTATCTGCGTCTGCAGGCACATTCCAGCCTGTTGGTTTTACAGCTCCCCTATCTCCGTTATTTATAGGGGTTGTCCACTGGGTAAACTCACCATTAGGAACCACATCGTTTTGGTAGTAGTAATAAATGGTGTGGGTAATGCTACTAGAAGGATTAGTTTTGCTGGTTAAGGTAACCACAAATTTTTTATCGGTAGATTCTACTATCTTAACATTATTCAATACATCATCGTACAATGCGGTAGCATCTTCTTTCTCGTTTACTTTGGCAATGTATTGGGTTACATTAGGATCGAATGCAGGATACAAGGTAGCACCGTTTTTCAATTCAACGCCCAACAACGATTGAGGCGATGGAGCCACTTTGCAATGCAGGTTGTACACCACATCATCAACACCAGGCATATTAGATACCACGGTAATTTGATAACCATAACCCATTTTGGCTACCCTAACCTCTTGTTCTTGGTAGTTTTTATCGTATAGCAAATCTGGCAAAGAAGTGGTGCCGTATGGCAAGGTAACATCGTAGTTAAATACACCATCTTGCAAAGTAACAGGTACGCTACCCGCAATTAAGCGAGCCAACTGATTGGGTTTATCCGATTCGGCTACGTTAAAGCGAATGGTATAGGTTTGGGTAGCAGAACCGTCTTGCGAGGTTACTTGAATGCTAGACACACCTTTTATACCTCCAGCAGTTAGTACAATTTGTTGTTCGGTAATGGCAACCCCATCTTTGGTAGCATTTTCGTACTCTATAACGGGTGCTTGTGTGGTTCCGTAAGGCAACGTTACCACATAATCCAATTGGTCTGCTTTAAACTCTTCTAAGTAGTTACCACCAATTAAAATATTGCTAAGCGAAGCATTGTTGCTTTGTTCTACAGCAAAGTGCAATTGATAAGTAGTTTCAGAACCATCGTCGGCCAATACATGAATGGTAGTAGTACCGTTAACAGAACCTTCGGTTAAGGTAATAACCTGACCTTTTGCACCGGCAACTGGGTTAATAACAGGCAAGCTTGTTGTACGCCAAGGCAAGGTAATGTTGTATTCAAAGGTAGCAGCATCAAAGCCATCTATAGAAACAAACGACGATGCTTTATAGGTTTGAATATCTTTTAACAAGGCTTTACCGTTAGGAACAACGTTATAGTTAATCACATAGGTACTGGTAGCACCACTTTGTGCCGTAACGGTAAGGGTACAGCCCAACAAACCTTGGTTGTTTACTACCACTTGTTGGGTAGCATCTTGTTTTTGATAGGTAATAGCAGGAGCTGCATTGCCATTTACTACGTTAAGGGTGTAAGCAGTAACATCAGGATTAAATCCGTCTATAGTAACACCATCGGCCAAAATATTCTTTAAGGTAGCATCGTCAAATGGTGCCACTGCCATGGTAATGGTATAAGTATTGGTTTGCGTACCGTCTTCAGAAATTACTTGCAAGGTAGTAACGCCCGCTGCTTGTGGCATAGAAGCTATAACACGTTGCGCCTCGTCGCCTTTTTTATAGGTTACAACGGGTAAGGTAGTAGTACCTGCTGGCAAGGTAATTTGGTAATTCAACGTAGTAGCAGCAAATTCGTTTATCAAGTTACCATCTAGGTAAATAGCATCCAAAAGAGCATTATCAGAATGTGCTACGCTAAAGTTAATGGTGTAGGTATTGATGCTTCCATTTTCGGCTTTTACCACCAATTGAGTAGGCCCAGTCAAAGCAGGCTGAATCAATTGCACGGTTTGGTTAGCATCGGCTTTGGTATAGGTTACTACAGGAAGCGCGGTAGTTCCCAAAGGCAATTCTACTTGGTAGTTGGTTACAGCGGCATCAAAACCTGCAATTGTACTACCATTTACTTGAATATCGGCTAGCTGATTGTTATCCGACATTTGGTTGACAAAACGAATGGTATATACGTTTTTACCGCCTACCTCGGGTTGCACCTCGATGCGTGCAGTACCCAACAATTGAGGCATGGTAATGGTAATGGTTTGACCAGCATAACCTTCGGCCTCTACAATTGGGCAACGGGTTACGTCAGACGATAACACATAGGTATAATCCAACACGTCTGGGTCAAAACCAGGTAGATCAACATCGCCTACAACAATATTTTTAAGGGTAGCATTCAACGATTTTTCTACGCTAAACACTAGGTTATAGGTTTGTTCTGCACCGTTTTCGGCCACTACGCGCAAGGTAGTAGTGCCATTTACACCGCCTTTGTTTATGATAACACGTTGCGCAGCATCGTTTTTAACCGCTTCGATGCTAGGCAAAGCGGTAGTACCAGCAGGCAAGGTAATGGTATAGGTTAAGGTAGCAGGATCAAAACCTTGAACCGACTCACCACCTACCAAAATGTCTTTTAGGGTTACATCGGACGATGTTGGTACCGAGAAGGCAATGGTGTACACCATGCTATTTCCTTTTTGCGCCTTAACGGTAATTTTAGCGGTGCCGTTTACACCATTTTCTTCGATACGTACACTTTGGGTTGCATCGCCTTTTACAACGTTAATAGCAGGCAATACGGTTGTACCACGTTGTAACTCGCATGTATAATCGGTTTGGTCTGCACTAAATACAGGCGACAAGGTATTACCTTCAACACTCAAATCGGCCAATTTAGCATTATCGGATAGTTGTTGTGTAAAGGTAATGTTGTAAACCGTTCTAGAATCATCTTGAGCGCGAGCCGTTACCTTGGTTACCCCTTCGATGGTAGCGGTAGCTTCTGATGCAGGGTTCTTGGTAACCACTTGGTAAGCATCGCCAGCCTCCCAAGTAACTACAGGACGAGAGGTTGCTGCAGGATTTACGTTGTAGGTATAATCGGTTACATTAGGATCAAAACCAGAAATAGCCACCCCGTCTACCAATAAATTATTCAGTTTATTGTTGGTAGATTTTTGAACCGTAAACGACAAACGATAGTTGGTACTATTTTGTTTGTTTTGTGCGGTAACGGTAATACGAGATACGCCATTTACGCCATTATAGGTAGGCACAACGGTTTGGTAAGCATCGCCTTGTTCCCAAGTAATGGTTGGCAAGGTAGTAGTACCTACGGGCAATGCAATGTTGTAATCGGTTTTGCTAGGTTCAAAGCCTTCTATGCCTACACCATCTAGCATAATATTTTTTAAGTACGAATAGCTAGATTCGGTAATTTTGTAGGTAATGATGTAGGTACGAGGATCGCCTTCTTGTGGTGTTACTTTTACCGTAGACGATGATCCATTTAATCCGTTGTTGGTAATTTGAATAGTTTGCGCACCATCGGGATAGTTAGAAACCGCTTGAATAGTTGGGTCTTGCGTAGTTCCCAAAGGAATTTCTACCGTATACCTGTTTTGGGTAGGATTAAATCCAGTAATAGGATTTCCGTTAATTAAAATGTTTTGTAAGGTATTATCGGTAAGTTTACCCCATTTTAAGTTAAGGGTATACGTGGTGCTTATATTTAGGTTTTCGGCATACACTTTTACCTTGGCAACGCAAGGGAAGTTGCTGCACGATTCCACCTCTACCGTTTGAGCCTCTTCGGCTTTGGTTACGGTAATTGCTGGAGCCTGGTTGGTTCCGTAAGGCACGGTAACATCGTAATCGGTTACATTGCCATTAAAACCAGGAATAGCCTCTCCGTTTACATAAATAGCTTCTGCTAGCGAGTTAACCGACAAGTTACGCACAAAAGTAACGGTGTAGGTAGTAGTAGAAGAACCATCTTCTGCCTTTACCGTAATAATGGTAGATTTTCCTATATCTGATGCTTTTTGGATGGTGATTTCACTACCTTGCAAAGAACGACCGCTACGCTCACAACTTACATCGGGAATATCCTTAGCAGTAGCCTTGTCGCCAAGTTCTACGACATATTCGTATTTATCCTTGTTAAAACCATACAAAGGTTCCCCGCCTAACTTCAACACATCAACCTTTGAACTGTAAATAAGTTGTATATCATCCACCAACATATAGTTTCCATCCACCATGCCCGAATTAGTTCTTCCTTGTGGATAGTTAGATGCCGATAAAATGATATTCATCATCTCGGGGATATCATTTTTAGTGTACTTAATAGGCACTGTAATCTGTGTCCATTTATCGTATTGAGCTTTGGTAATAATTTCGCCGTCAGCAATGTGATTCGCGAATATATCAGTGCCACACGTATTACCATCTTGCTCTTGGCGAATATCCGACTCTTCATTGTAGTGTGGATCGGTAGAAGTACAACCTCCTCCTTTTCCTAAGTATTTTGTACCCACAGATTGTTTACTCCACGAATAATATACCAAGTGGATATTTTCTTTTCCATCCGATTTTCGTTTTATCCACACGGTCATAGCATCGGGACGATATCTAAAAGCAATTCCACCATCTGTACCAGCCGTAGCCTTGTCTACCTCTGTTATACTTGGCAAGTAAGACCATGGAGTACCCAACGTTATCCACGAAGGAGATACCGCACCAATACTTCCCAGCCCAACAAATGTATCTCTTAATTGAACGGATTTAGAACCCGAATGAGCATCTGAACTAGGATGCACAACGGCTACATTTTGCCCTGCTTGCGAGATATTTGAACCATGCCAGTCTGGCATAGTCTTTTCTCCGCTAAATTCAGGACCGCTCCAATCCTCAAAACTAGCATTAGGTAATTGATAGCCCGGCTTTGCAGTTCCGGGAACAGTTTGCGCATTTACCGAAGCAACAGCAAAACTGAAAAGAACAAATAACGTTAATGATAGTAGATTAAACTGCTTTCTCATTGTATATAAATTAGTTAATTTACAATTTGGGGTTAAAAATACGATATTATAACGGAACAGAGGCTAAATTATTGTGCCTAACTAATTGATTGTTGATAAAAGAAGAGCAAAAGCAAAAATCCACCGCTATTTCTTAATCGTTTTGTAATATTATTGTAACAAAAGCGCCAACTACCTTAAACAGCAGTTGGCGCTTAAAACATTGACTTATAAAGCCTTATTTAAACGGTTTGTTCTATGTTCCAAACAAAAGCACGCACCCCTACTTCTTTGTTTCGGGCATCTAATTTGCGCACTACGCTTAATAATTCGGGCACTTTTTCGTCTTCGATAACGGTCATAATGGCCGAGTTCATTTCGGGCCAAGTATGGGTACCACGACGGGGTTCGCCCCCATTGGTACCACGACCTTGCACTTGTTCAAAAAAGGTAAAGCCACTAATTTTTAACATATCCAACATGTACTCTACACGTTCGGTATTGGCTTGGTTAAATACAATAAATACAGATTTCATGGCTTACTATTTTTCTAAGTTTTCGTCTATTTGCATAAATATGTAATCACGACGTTGTTGCTCTTCTTTATCGCGTTCGCCGTGGCGCGACATAATGCCATACATTACGGGTACTACAATTAGGGTTACCAAGGTAGATACCAACAAACCACCAATTACCACAATACCCAATGGTTGCCACATTTCTGAACCTTCGCCACTACTTACTGCCATGGGCACCATACCCAATAGGGTGGTAAAGGCAGTCATCAACACAGGGCGCAAACGCGATTGACCCGATAGTTGAATAGCCTCGTTCAGTTCGTAGCCACGGTCGCGCATTAGGTTAATGTAGTCTACTAGCACAATACCGTTTTTAACCACAATACCCACCAACATAACAATACCTAATGCACCAATCATATCGAGCGAAGTACTTGTTACCCAAAGCGATATAATTACACCCGAGATAGCAAATGGCACAGACATCATGATGATGAAAGGTTTGCTTAACGATTCAAATTGCGAAGCCATCACCACGTACACCAAGATGATAATCAAGGCAAACAACAAACCTATATCGGCAAAGCTTTCTTGTTGTTCTTCGTAATCACCACCATAACGAACGGTTACACCAGCAGGACGTTCCATAGGATCTACCACGGCCTGGATAGCCGCTGCTAATTCACCCAACGATACTTCGTGAGGAGTTACCTTAATGGTTAGCATACGTTGACGCGTTTTACGTTCAATTTCGGGTGGAGCCAAGTATTCTTCTACACTGGCTAACTCGCTTAGTTTTATCAACTTACCTGTTTGAGTAGGTATGGTTAAGTTTTCTATATCCGATATCGAGTTACGGTCTGATTCCGACAAACGAACCAAAATATCGTATTCATCGCCGTCTTCTTTTAAGTAACCAGCGGTATAACCATTAATACGGCTACGTACATAAGTAGCTACGGTTGCCGAATTTAATCCATGACGGGCAGCTTTTTCTTTATCTACCACCACTTTTAACTCGGGACGGTCTTCGTCGCGGCTTACCGTAACGTCGCGTGCACCTTCTAGGTCTTTAACGGTACGCTTAATTTGTTCAGCAAAAAGGTTGGTAGCATCAAAATCGTAACCATACACCTCAATATCTACGGTAGATACCCCACCGCCACCAAAACCACCTGCCAATTCGCAGCTATAGTCTAAAATTTGTGGGTATTGAGCCAATTCTTTACGAATCTCCTCTGCGATAGTAAATATACTACGTTCACGTTCGTGTTTTTTAGAACAAACCACCGTCATTTGTAGCTTGTTGTTAGAGGTATTGTTAATCAAGGCCGAGAAACCAGCATCGTCAGGCGAACCAGTAGTAGAAGACAACATACGTACCTCTGGCACTAATTCCATAATACGTGCTTCTAACTGACGAGCCAATGCAGCAGTTTCTTCTACACGGGTAGAACGTTGCAATTCCACCTTTACAGTTAAACGACCGTTGTCGGTTTTTTGCATAAAGTCGGTACCTACAAAGCCTAAATACGCTGGAATCATCGACGCTATAAATAAAGCAAATACCGTTACCAAAGTTAAGGCTTTATGGCGCAAGCAAGCACCCAATGCCTTAGCATAGAAAGCATCCACTTTGTCTAACATGCCTACCACGTATTTTTGATACCAGCCAGCTTGAACCGATTCTTCTATTAGTTTGCCGTTTTCTACACGTACTTTTTTAGCACGTAATAGCTTAGAAGAAAGCATAGGGGTTAAGGTAATGGCCACTACCGTAGAAGTACATACTACAATGGTAACAATCCAGCCCAATTCTTTAAACATAATACCAGCAAAACCGGTAAGCATGGTTAGAGGCACGAACACAGCCACAATAACTAATGTAGTTGCAATAACGGATACCCACACCTCGTTGGTAGCATAAATAGCCGCCTCGCGAGGGTTAGAACCACGTTCTATGTGAGAGGTAATATTTTCCAATACCACAATGGCGTCGTCTACCACCATACCAATAGCAATAGTAAGCGAACACAAAGAAATGATATTCAACGAACTACCTACAAACAACAAGTAGATAAATGCCACAATCAAGGCAATAGGAATGGTAGCACTAATAATCAAGGTTGCACGCCAACGACCCAAGAAGAACAACACTACCAATACCACAAATAGTAGCGCATACAAAATAGATTCAATCAATGAGTCGATAGAGTTTTGAATATCTTCTGATGAGTCGTACACCACATCAATGTGAATATCGGGAGGCAATTGACTCTTAATTTGCTCCATTTTCTTATTCAACTCGCGGCAAATTTGCACGGTATTGGCACCCGATTGTTTCATAATGACCAAACGTACCCCGTCGCGGCTGTTAATTTTTTCGTCTAGGGTAAGGTCTTTGATGGTATCGCGCACGGTAGCCAAATCGCGTACGTAGATTTGCTTACCTTGAGGAGTAGTAGTTACTACAACATTCTCTATTTCAGCACTTTCTAAGTATTCACTACGTACTTGCACTTGGTATTGTTCGTCAAGCATTTTAACGCTACCCGATGCCATGTTCAAGTTGTTTGCGCTAATTGCACTACCAACTAGTTCTAGTGGAATATGATAAGCATCTAATTTAGCCTGATCAATATCTACGTACACGTAACGTTCGGGTTGACCAGACATAGAGATATTACCCACCCCGTCTACTTGGTTTAGCAATGGAATTACCTCGTCGTCTAATAATTTTTCTAGCCCTGGATACGATTCTTCTGCTGTAATCGCATATTGAATAATAGGCATAGAACTAGAACTAAACTTAAAGATAAAGGGGTTTGATGTTCCATCGGGCAGGTTATCTTTTACAATATCAATGTACGAACGAACGTCGTTTACCGCCTCGTCCATATTGGTACCCCACTCTAGTTCTAGGGTTACCACAGAAATATTGTCTTTTGATTTAGAAGTAATTTCTTTTAACCCGTCTACCGAGTTCAAACTATTTTCTAGTACCTTAGTAATGTTTGTCTCCATTTCGGTAGCATTGGCACCTGGGTAGGTACACATTACCATGATGTATGGAGGGTCCATTTCTGGCATTTGGTCAATGGGCAGTTTTATATACGAAAACGCACCAATGATCATTACCGCTATAAAGATAAGTATAGTGGTAACGGGTTTATTTATCGCCGTCTTGTAAATACTCATAACTGCTTATTATTTAACAATTTCCAATTTTACGCCGTCTACCAAACGACCTTGACCAACCACAATTAGTTCGTCACCTTCTTTTAATTCATCAGAGATAATCTCTACATCGCGGTCAAAACGTTTACCCAAAGTAACGATTACGCGTTTTGCCTTACCACCATCGTTTACAAACACATAACGTTCGTTAGAACCAATTAGTTTCAACACTGATTGATAAGGAACCAACATACCTTTTACTTTACCTACAGAAATAGAGGTAGATACGTACATACCAGGACGCAAGGTTTCTGATGCATTAGGTATCTGTATTCTTACAGAGAAAGTATGTGAAGAAGGATCGATGGTTGGGAATACCGTTTCGATGATAGCTTCAAATACCTTATCGGGATAAATCTCTGAAGTAATGTTTAACTTCATCCCTTTTTTAAGGTAAGGGAAGTAGTTTTCTTGCACATTAACAAATGCTTTCAACTTATTAATTTGAGTAAGTTGAAGAATGGGTTGACCTGCGCAAAGCTCACCATTTTCAAAGTTTTTAGCCGAAATAACACCTGCAAAATCGGCGCGTACAAACGTATTGCTCTCGTAAAGGGCCAATTGTTCCTTTACTTGTTCGTATTGGGTTTTAGTTTGGTCATAAATTTGTTGCGAAATGCTACCAGCGGCTTTCAACGCTTCCATACGGCTCATTTCTACACCCAAATTAGCATAGGTAAGTTTGGTAGTTGTATATTGAGTAGGATCCATTTTTACCAACAACTGACCTTTAGACACTCTATCGCCTACTTTTACTAAGATTTCGTCGATAATACCGCTCACAGAAGAAGATACTTTCATATTGTCGTATCCTTCTAGTGTAGTTGGTAAAATTACTTCACGCTCAATCTCGGTGGTAGCTAATTTCATTACTTGCACCTTTTCTACCTTTTCAACTTCTTGAACAGTAGTTTGTTCTTCGGTACACGATGCCATCGATACTACCAATGCCATCGAAGCCAAAATCGTTACAATCTTATTCATATCTATTTATTTTATCGTTTTGTTTTATCAAAAATTTTCCATCCCAACGACACCTCGAACGAGTTGATAGGGCTGGTATTTAACACCATGTCTTCTACTTTATACGCATAGCCTGGTTGTACCAAACGGTAACGGGCATCTAGCGAGAACACCCAAATATCCATACCAATACCACAATCTAGACCAAACGAACAGGTTTTTAGTTCTGAATCAACGCCTTGGGCTTGTATTGCACCGTTTTTACCAATATTAAAGTTAAAGGTTGGGCCCACCATTAAACGCAAGTTAAAGTTTTTGGTTTCTACCAACTTAACACCGGCCATCACAGGAATATTAATCGATTGTTCGGTTAACTGTTGTTCGGTAGGAACACCGTTCCATGTATCTTCTATCGATTGACCAATAGAATTTAGCGATGTAACAAAATGGTAGTTAGCTTCTATTTGACCATAAAAACGATAACCTACACGCAACATCAAACCCGCATCAAAACCATAAGCCTGATCGGTTTTAATTTTTAAATTATCAAAGTTGATGGCGCTCCAATTTTGTTCAAAGCCCAAAGAGGTTACAAAACCTGCCTTAATACCAAAAGCTACTTGTGCCGATGCCGATAGCGACACCAATGCCATAGCTGCTATAATGAAATACTTTTTCATGGACTATTTATTTAATAAGTTTTTAAGATTAACATGGGCTTGTACCATCGATGTAAGCGCCTGAATGTAATTTTGTTGAGCACTAATCAAATTAGTACTGGTGTTGGTTACATCTAACGACGACGCATAACCGTATTCAAATTTTTTAGCCATATTATCAAATACACGTTGCGTAACTTCGATGTTACGTTTTTGAATTTGGTAATTATCGTAAGCCGATACCAAATCGTAACGGTACTGACGGTCTTGTACTTTTAGTTGATCTTCGGTATCTGCCAAGGTATTTTGAGCCGCTTGAGCAGCCAATTTCTTTTCGGTAACACCAGCAGCACGCACACCACTAGACCAAATAGGCACACTCAATGTTACCCCTACGGTATTAGGAGGGGTCATGTTCATGCCTTCGGCTTGGCCAAAGTAAGTTTTACCGCTGTATTGATAAAAACCAGTAAGGGTAGGCACATATTCCATAGCTTTAAGCGTTACTTGCTTTTGGGCTAGTTCGGCTTGCTTTTTAGACAACGCATAATCGTAGTTTTCTTCTAACACCAATTCGGTAGACAATAGTTTCATGGCCTCGTCGGCATTTAGAATGTTATCCAAATCGTCGGTAAGATCAATTACCTCATCGGCCGATACCCCCAATAACAAACGTAGCGAACTAAACAACACCTCAACAGTACGTTCGGTGGTATTGATGGCGCTTTCCATCGATGCTACTTGCACCGAAAGTTGATCGGCATCAATTTGTTCGGCAGCACCTACCTCTACCGCATTTTGGGTCATTTTGTATAAACTTTGCAAGTTACCCAAGTTTTTGCGCAATAAATCAACGGTTTCGGTAGTGGCTAAAATGTTTACATACACATTGGTAACGTTAGCCTCAATGGCTTGAACCGTTTTAGCCTTGGCCACATCTTGCATTTCTATGGCTAAATTAGAAATAAGCGAACCTACTATTTGTTGGCCACCAATGGTCATAGAAGCTTGCAAAGACAAACTACCCGTTGGATTCATGGGGATAGGCATACCTGCCAATTTTATTTCGTATCCACACATATTCGCGTAATCTAACGAACCCGATACCTGAGGCAACATACTAGCAATGGTTTGCCAACGAGCCGCTTCGGCTTGTTTTACGCTTAAACCAGCATTTTGCACGGTTCTGTTGTGTTCTACAGCATACTGTTTTGCTCCCTCTAAACTAAGCAACATGGTTTCGGGTAGTTGCGCCATTGCGGTCAACGCCCAAAACAAGGGCAGCAAACATACAATCAATCTTCTTTTCATACCTTATTATATAATACTAATTATTTTTCTAGTTGATAGTGATTATTTAGGTAGTAGGCTAAGCCTTCTTCACTACATACCAAATGCATAAACGCGTCCAATAAAAAGCGCAAATAGTTTTTATGTTCGCTTTTTGGCATTTTTAAAAAAGCCTCAATAGCCATGTCGTTCCAACCATTACAAAGAGGAATTAAATAGTCAATATTTAAATCGGAACGAAACAGACCTTGTTCTATACCTCTAGTAAGCACTCTACGAAGCGTATCGCAAATTTGTTTTTCTCTTTGAACTGCTTGTTTACGATGAATCTCTGGGTAATATTTAAGCAAATCGTACACAAAGATTTCGTATTTTTTATTGTGTTCGCGTGCTGCAAGCGAGGGGCCTTGCATCCACAAGTCGATGATATTATCGCACGTATCAATCTCGCTGATATTATGAAAGCGTTCTGGACCTTTTTTACAAATGTTATCCCACACAATTTCTATTAGCGCCTCTTTGTTTTCAAATTCGGTATAAAAGGTTTTTTTAGACATATGCAATTCGTTGCATATATCATCCACCTTAATCGACTTTATGCCATACTTAACAAAAAGCGATTCGGCTACCTTTATAATATTTGAACGTACCAAAGAGTCCATTTTCTGCACTATAACGAGCGCAAAAATATAATAAATGCGATTTTGTAGTACTTAACTAAGTGTTAAAAATTTGTTTAAAAAATATTTATTTACAACATTACACTGATTATCAACACTTTCCAAAGAAACTATTTTACGCAAAAAGTTTCCACGTAGTCGTTTTGTAACGTTGATGTAATAAATTCGCTTCGCGAATGGTGAATCGGTGAATCGACTAATCGACTAATCGACTAATCGGAGAGTCAATGTATAGTTGTTTAGGTGTTTAGTCGTTTAGGCGTTGAGGCGATTCAATCTGACGACATTTGGTGGAGGTCGGAAAAAGATTTATATGTGCAAAAACGTGAAGCAAAATGTGTTGTTTGAGCGAAGCGAGTTCACATTTTGTAGTTTTTGTATGTGTAAATCCCGACCGGAAACCAAGTCGGAAGATGAAGCGCCGAAAGAAATTCGGTGAGGCGATGCGATGAAAATAAAAAAAGCGGGCCCTTCGACAAGCTCAGGGACCGCTTTTGGGTATCGGAAAAGAAATAAATTAATCTTCCAATAGGATGTTCATGATTTCGATGGCCGATTTCATAACAGAAGTACCAGGACCAAAGATAGCAGCTACGCCTGCATTGTACAAGTATTCATAGTCTTGTGCAGGAATAACACCACCAGCAATAACGATGATGTCTTCGCGACCTAGTTTTTTCAATTCTTCCATTACTTGAGGAACCAATGTTTTGTGACCAGCAGCCAAAGACGAAACACCAAGTACGTGAACGTCGTTTTCTACTGCTTGTTTAGCAGCTTCGGCTGGAGTTTGGAACAAAGGACCCATGTCTACGTCAAAGCCACAGTCGGCAAAACCAGTTGCTACAACTTTAGCACCACGGTCGTGACCGTCTTGACCCATTTTTGCAATCATGATACGAGGTTGACGACCTTCTTTTTTAGCGAATTCGCCAGTAAGTTCAAGGGCTTTTTTGAACTCGTCGTTGTTTTTAGTTTCTGAGCTATACACGCCTGAAATAGTTCTAATGGTTGCTTTATAACGTCCTACTACCACTTCGCAAGCGTCAGAGATTTCGCCCAACGAAGCACGAACACGAGCAGCTTCTACTGCTAATTCCAACAAGTTGCCTTTGCCAGTTTTAACGCATTCGGTAATGGCTTCCAATGCTTTCTTAACATCGGCTTCGTTACGGTTAGCGCGCAAAGCTTGCAAACGTTCAATTTGTTGTTTACGTACAGCGGTATTGTCTACTTCCAAGATATCGATAGGATCTTCGTGATCCAAACGGTATTTATTAACACCCACGATGGTTTGAGCACCCGAGTCGATACGAGATTGAGTACGAGCAGCCGCTTCTTCGATACGCATTTTTGGAATACCGGTTTCGATAGCAGCAGCCATACCACCCAATTTTTCAATTTCTTCGATGTGAGCCCAAGCTTTTTCTGCCAATTCGTTGGTCAACGATTCGATGTAGTAAGAACCAGCCCATGGGTCAATTTCTTTACAGATTTTGGTTTCTTCTTGGATGTAAATTTGGGTATTACGAGCAATACGAGCCGAGAAGTCGGTAGGAAGTGCAATGGCTTCGTCCAATGCGTTAGTGTGCAACGATTGGGTGTGACCCAAAGCAGCACCCATAGCTTCGATACAAGTACGACCTACGTTGTTAAATGGATCTTGCTCGGTTAGCGACCAACCCGAAGTTTGGCAGTGTGTACGCAATGCCAACGATTTTGGGTTTTTAGGATTGAATTGTTTTACGATGCGAGCCCACAACATACGAGCAGCACGCATTTTAGCAATTTCCATAAAGTGGTTGGTACCAATTGCCCAGAAGAAAGACAAACGAGGAGCAAATGCGTCGATATCCATGCCTGCGTTTACACCAGCACGCAAGTATTCCAAACCATCGGCCAAGGTGTAAGCCAACTCGATGTCGGCAGTAGCACCAGCTTCTTGCATGTGGTAACCCGAAATAGAAATCGAGTTAAATTTAGGCATGTTTTTAGAGGTATATTCAAAGATATCAGCAATAATCTTCATCGAGAATTTAGGAGGATAAATATAGGTATTACGCACCATAAATTCTTTTAAGATATCGTTTTGAATGGTACCAGCCATTTCTTCTAGTTTAGCGCCTTGTTCCAAACCTGCGTTGATGTAGAACGCCAAGATAGGAAGCACCGCACCGTTCATGGTCATCGATACTGACATTTTGTTCAATGGAATACCGTCGAACAATACTTTCATGTCTTCTACCGAGCAGATAGATACACCTGCTTTACCTACGTCACCTACAACGCGTTCGTGATCGGCGTCGTAGCCACGGTGAGTAGCCAAGTCGAATGCCACCGAAAGACCTTTTTGGCCCGATGCCAAGTTACGACGATAGAATGCGTTTGATTCTTCTGCAGTAGAGAAACCTGCGTATTGACGGATGGTCCAAGGACGCATAGGATACATACCGCTATAAGGTCCACGCAAGAAAGGAGGAAGACCTGCAGCATAGTTCAAGAAATCAAAATCTTTGATATCTTCTTGGGTATAAACTGGTTTTACAGGAATTTGTTCCGATGTAGTCCAGTTGCTTTCGTTGTTACCGGCATATTGAGATGCAGCAACGTTTTTAATGTCTATGGTATTAAAATTTGGTTTCATACAATTTTCATTTTTAAATGCTACACCTTATTATTAAATGCCTAATTGTTTATTGAATGCTTTCAAGGTTTCAAGCACGTTTACACGTACATGAATAAAGTTCTCGATGCCTGCAGCTTGTAAATCTTCCATGCAAGCAGGAGCACCTGCTACTACAAAGATTTGTTTGCCATCAATAGCTTTAAATGCAGGAACTGCCAATTCGGCGTATTCATCGTCGCTAGAGCAAAGAACAATGATATCGGCACCAGCAGCTTGAGCAGCAGCTACACCTTCTTCTACAGTAGCAAAGCCAAGGTTATCGATAACTTCGTAACCAGCGCATGCAAAGAAGTTGCAAGAGAATTGCGAACGAGCCAAACGCATAGCCAAGTTACCAATGGTAAGCATAAAGGCTTTAGGACGTTTTGCAGCAGCTTCGGTAGCTAAGCGCAAGCTTTCAAAGGCTTCGGCAGCACGACCAGCAGGCAATTTATCCAAACCAGCTTCGGTAGCGCAACCGCATTTGCAAGCGCAAGCTTCTTTGCTGATTTTTGAAGCAGCCATTTCGTTAAAGTTAGGGAATTGGTTGGTACCCAACAAAATTTCTTTGCGCGATGCCACGTCTTTAGCACGTTTAGCAGCGTTTTCGGCAACGGCTTTTTGAATAGAACCAGCGCTAACAGCAGCAAAGAAACCACCTTCGTTTTGTACTTGCAAGAACAAATTCCAAGCTTGTTCTGCTACCATAGCGGTTAGGTTTTCGATGTAGTAAGAACCAGCAGCAGGGTCAATTACTTTGTCAAAGTTAGACTCTTCTTTCAATAGCAATTGTTGGTTGCGTGCAATACGTTCAGAAAAATCGTCCGAAGCTTGGTAAGTAACATCAAAAGGCAACACAGTAATAGAATCTACCCCACCCAACGCAGCACTCATGGCTTCGGTTTGGGTACGTAGCAAGTTTACGTGTGCATCGTATACGGTTTTATTGTACGTGCTGGTTACAGCATGAGCTTTCATTTTGGCAGCGCACAAGCATTTAGGAGCGTATGCTTCTACAATTTTAGCCCACAACAAACGAGCTGCACGGAATTTAGCAATTTCCATAAAGTAGTTACCGCCAATACCAAACGCAAATTTGATAGATTTAGCAGCAGCGTCTACGTCCATACCTGCTTCGGTAAGCATTTCTAGGTATTGGTTACCCCAAGCCAAGGCATAGCCTAATTCTTGCGAGCAGTAAACACCTGCGTTGTTCAAGCTAACAGCGTTTACACCAATCATGCGGTATTTAGGCAATTCTACAGCAGCTTCTACAGCATTTTTAGCAATTTCGGTTACTTCTTCTGCGCTCAATGCTTTGCCTTTGGTTAGCATAGCGTTGATAGGGTCGCAGCAAATAGAACCTTTTAGTTCTGCCAAGTTGTAACCTTCTTTTTTGAAGTAAGCAATAAGCAAGCTTGCCAATTCGGGCGCTTTGCGTACGCATACTTTAAAGTTCAATTCAATAGCATCAGCTTTGATACCAGCCAAAAGGGTTTCGATGGTTTCGGCCGATAGTTCTTTGCCCAATTGGAAGCAAAGTGAGTCAATGCCTTTGTTAAGAACGTCCAATGCTTTGGCATTAGCGCTTTTTACGCATGCTTTAGCGTTGATGTCTTGACGTACCAACCATTGGTTGTTTTCTTTGGTACCACGAACGAATGGGAATTCGCCAGGAGCCGATTGAGTGGTTTGCAACGATGCCAAGTCTTCTTGACGATAAAAAGGCATTACATTAAAGCCTTCTGGAGTTCTCCAAACCAACTTTTTGGTAAAGTCTGCGCCTTTAAGGTCGGCAGTAATTTTGTCCATCCATTCTTGCGTAGAAATAGCAGGAAAGTCGGCCAAAAAATTAAGTTTCTTTTGTGTCATACTATTTGTTTTTAACAGTGTCCTTAAATATTTACATACGAGCCACAAATATACGAAAAATAATTGATAGTTGATAAAGGAGAAAGGAGAAAGTTGCGATTAAGTGAGCGCAAAAACAAGTTTACTTGGTTTTGCCGAACGTGAGCAACTTCATGAGCGAAGCGAATAACCCACACCCCATAAAATTTCGTTTCAAAACAAATATTTATCGTTTTTCAATAAATTTATTTTGTTTTTCAAGAAAAGTATGTATCTTTGCATCGTGAAACTAATTAGTTCGTGCGCAAATTATTAACTAACAAACTTATAATTATGGAAAATAAAATGAGATATTTTAAAGTACTTTCTGTTTTGCTATTACTTTTGGCAATAGGAAACACATTCAAACAACATGGTGCCATGTTAGCTCCTATGATAACTTCGCCTGCGGTTCCTCCTGCCAAACCCGAATTTGCATTCCCTATGGCATGTAGGATTGAGGCTACCGATTCGGCAAAAGTTTCACCAACTATCGATTTAGGAACGGTGCAATTAAACGATAAGGCTGCACCATCGTATCTAACAGTAAAAACAGAAGAATCTGGCATGTCGATGGTATGGTTAAAAATGACCTCAGAAAATAGACATGAAATAAGAAAAGTATTTACTACCTACATCATTATTGAAAGTATTTTTGCTCTTCTTCTCTTTGTGTTAACCATCCTAATTTTAGTATCAACCTGTACCGTTTTATGGAATTTTACCCGCGAACGCATATTTACACATAAACAATCAAAACGGCTTACTCGCCTAGGTATCTATTTACTTATTTCAGGGTTACTTAGCAATGCATTATGCTTGTTTTCGCATTATTATACAGCATCACACATTTCTATTGTGGGTTGGAATTTTATTATGCCTAATTTGTTGTTAGGTGATATTATTGTAGCCCTTCTTATATTGCTTTTTAACGAAATGTTAAAGCACTCTATTTTATTAAAAGAAGAACAATCGTTAACTATTTAACACCATGCCAATAATTGTAAATTTAGATGTAATGATGGCCAAGCGAAAAATCTCGCTTGGAGAATTGGCAGAGAAAGTGGGCATCACTCAAGCCAACTTGTCCATCCTAAAAACAGGCAAAGCCAAGGCCATACGTTTTGGTACGCTTGAGGCTATTTGCGAGGCACTAGACTGCCAACCATCCGATATTTTAGAGTACGTAAAAGAATAAAATCAAGTAATTATGAAAAAATACTTATTATTATCAGCCGTTGCATTGGCAACATTCATGACTTCATGTCGCGATTATTCATACGAAGAAGAACCCAATCGTGTATTTATAGAAGGCTTAACAGTAGAAACTGTTGCTCACGAATACTTTGAAGAAAACAGAAGACAAACTCCAGTTATCTCTGCCCCTGCAGAAAGAATTCCTATTGATGGTTTTGCTGAAATGCTTGAAATAGACACCACATTTATGGAATATTGGGACGTAGTTTGCAATGGTCAAAAAGTAAATGCAAAGGGTGATGCTGTGCTTATGTTTCATCGTATTCCAAAATTTATAGTGGTTCATGCCGATGGCAAAGTAGCTTGTTATAAAGACTTTAGAAACTTAGGCAACGAAAACGTGTCTTTGGATTTAACAAACTGTATTTGCACCACTTGCATTGGTTATGTAACCGATAGTTACATAGCTCTACTTACTCCTGAGCACCGCAACTACAATTGGGAAACAGACAATAGACTTCGTTGTTTAGACTTCTATTCATTATCAGACGGCACTTATTTGGGTAGTTTTAAATTGCCACAAGAGGTGGATGATATGTGGATTCAGGATGTAAATTTTGCCAACGGCTTATTGGAAGTGTACTACACCGGCCACCTTTTCAGCGAAAAATACACATACAAATTCAGCAAAGATATTGAGTCACTACTAAACAAAGAATAATATGTTTTGGCAGTTTTTGTTGTGAAGAAGATTTAGAGATAGGAACCAATAATTAGCAAAATTTATTGTACTTTTGCAAGCACGTTAAGAACATGGAAGAATTAACCCCACAGGATAGCAGAATAATCTTTAAGTTGCACCAAAAGTTTGGTAAGGCACTGAAAGATTATGGCCTTATTGCCGATGGCGATAAGGTGCTTATTGGGCTATCGGGCGGGAAGGATTCACTGGCTTTGGTGGAACTGTTTGCCAAACGTGCTGCTATTTTTAAGCCAAAGTTTGAGGTAGTGGCTGCGCATGTAAGCATGAGCAACGTGCCGTATCAATCTGATATTGAGTATTTAAGAAATTATTGCAAACAATTCAACATACCGTTTCACCACGTAACGGGCAGTTTTGACGCCAGCACCGATACACGCAAATCGCCTTGTTTTTTATGCGCTTGGAACCGCCGAAAAAAGCTTTTTGAATTGGCTAAAGAGTTAGGCTGCACCAAAATAGCCTTAGGCCATCATCAAGACGATATTTTGGCTACCCTACTGATGAATTTAACCTTTCAGGGGGCTTTTTCTACCATGCCACCCTACCTCAAAATGAACCACGTAGACGTGGATATTATTCGCCCCATGTGCCTAATAGCCGAAAGCGAAATTAAAGAAATGGCACGCATCCGTGGCTTTGTAAAACCCGTAAAAAACTGCCCGTACGAAAGCGATTCGCACCGCAGCGACATGAGCCAGGTAATGGCCTTGCTAGAAAAAATGAACCCACAAGCACGCCACAGCCTATGGGGTTCTATGAGCAACATACAAACCGATTATTTACCTAAAAAGATATGAACGAATTTTTAGCCCTAGAAGAAAAAATTGTTACCATGCTTAAAACCGTATACGACCCCGAAATTCCGGTAAATGTATACGATTTAGGCCTTATTTACGAACTAAACATTGACGAAGAGCAAAACGTAAACATTGATATGACCTTAACGGCTCCTTCGTGCCCCATGGCCGACTTTATTGTAGAAGATGTTGAGCAAAAAGTAGCCAGCGTAGAGGGTGTAAAAAGCGTAAAAGTCAACTTGGTTTTTGAACCCGAATGGGACCGCAGCCGCATGAGCGAAGAAGCCCTGCTAGAATTAGGCATGTTATAACCAAATCCATGAATGCAAGCATACAAAACATCATAAATGCCCTTAAAGAGCAAAAATTAACTACATTTGCTTCTACCCTTAGTTTGCTAAACGTAATACTATTTCATGCTCCGTTTTACCAATATGTTTTAGACAATATATCAAGCGGGTGGAATAGTTTTTTTATCGTACTAAGCCTAGTGCTCATTATGTTCCTTGCCAACTTTTTGGCATTTACCTTGCTGCTATTTTTGGGTGGATTGATTGGTAAAATACTGGTTGCCGCCTTTTTTATGTGCAACGCCATGAGTTTGTATTTTATCAATACGTACAACGTCATGTTGGACGATACCATGATGGGTAACTTTTGGAATACGCAGTACAGCGAGGCTTCGGGATTCTTTTCGTGGGCGATGCTGGGTTATGGGTTGGTATTGGGCATACTTCCTACCCTTTATATATTCGCCGTTAAGGTAAAAACGGGTGGGTTTAAACGCTTTTTTGCCACTTTAGGCATTACCATTGGCAGCATTTTATTGGTAGCAGGTGGCAATACCAAAAATTTTACATGGATAGACAAACACGCACCGGTAATTGGCTCATTATTACTACCTTGGTCTTACACCGTTAATTCCATTAGATGGTACAATCAGCAAAAAAAAGCCAATGCCAAAGAAATTTTATTGCCCGATGCCGTCATTACCGACAACAGCAAAAAAGCCTTGGTTTTGGTAATTGGCGAATCGGCTCGACGTGATCATTTCTCACTATATGGATACAGCCGAAACACCAATCCATTACTAACAAACACCCCCAACATTACGGCACTGCTGGCTAAATCCAATGCCACCTACACCACCGCAGGCGTAAAAGCCATTTTAGACAGCCAAGAAAGCGATGATTTGTACGAAATTTTACCTAACTACTTATACCGCACAGGGGTGGATGTTACTTGGCGCAGCACCAATTGGGGCGAACCGCCTGTACACATCCAAAAATATTACAACGCCACGGCATTGCAACAAGGTTGCACCGAATATTGCAACTACGACCACATGCTACTGCCTCAATTAACCAAGGCAATAGAACAAAGCAACAGCAACAAAGTATTGATTGTGTTGCACACTAGCACCAGCCATGGACCCGAGTACAACAAAAAATACCCTGCTGAATTTGAGACCTTTACACCTGTTTGCAATCAAGTAGAATTAGCGCATTGTACCCACCAAGAACTGCTCAACGCCTACGACAATACCATTGTATACACCGATTACCTACTGCACAATGTCATTGATCAATTAAAATCGGTTAGCACATTTGAAACGGCCTTGCTCTACGTATCTGACCATGGCGAATCACTAGGCGAAGGTGGGCTGTATATGCACGGCGTACCCATGGCCATGGCACCCCGTGAGCAGTACGAAATTCCGTTTATCGTATGGACTTCATCGGCCAACAGAAAAATTAAAAACGTCCAAGAAATTGACCAACACTACGTTTTTCATAGTGTGCTCAAATTCTTAGACGTTCAAAGTCCTGCCTATAAAGCGGACAAAAGTATATTTTAGTTGAATATTGTTCCTATCGGGCCCTTGAATATTTCTTTTGCGACTCGGCATAATCAATGCAAGCATTGCTTCTGCTCTCGCTGCTCAAGAAACTCGACAAGCTCAGGGACCGACAGGAAAAGTACCAAGTGGTTTATATTACTTAAACTCCATTTCTGTAATAACGGGCAAGTGGTCGGATGGATACAGTTCCAAGCCCAAGTTATCGTTATCGGCCATGTACGAACTTACCGTAGCACGGGCATCGTCAAATAGCACTAAGTCGATGCGTTTGGGCGATTTATCACTAGAACTATACAAACCGGTATAGGTATTACCTGGCCATTCGCATTGGGTAGGATAAGCCGTTTGTTGTTCGTCGTTACACAAGTAACCACCTTGAACTTCATCGCCCATCGCTACAAAGGCATCGGTCCAAAACGTTGACAGTTTATCGTATGCAGGCTCGGTAATTTCACAATTAAAATCACCTACAAAGAAATAAGGATATTCACCGGCAATTTGTGGCACCATATTTATGGCAATATCGGCTTGTGCCGAACGTACATCTATGTTTTTTTGTTTGTAATTATGGTCAAAGTGAGTAGCAAAGAAATAGAACACCTCATCGGTACCACGCACCTTAAGTTTTACCCACATTACCAAACGATTATAAGAACTATCCGATAATTTACTAACCTTATGTGGCGTTTTTGACAAGAAGAATCTACCTTGATCTAACTTAACGTATTTAGATTTTTTATATAACATACCCGTTTGCTCGCCACTGCCTTTTGCGCTATTTTCTTTTCCATTATCCCTACCATACCCTACATATTCATAATCGGTTAACGTGGTTATTATATCAGACGTTTGGTTCCTTGTAACTTCTTCTAATCCGCATACATCCATATTGTGCGAAGTAATCATCTCAAACACTTTTTCTTTGCGCACCAACCACGATCGTCCTTCTGTATTATGTTCGTCGTTACTTCCATTATAAAAACGAATATTGTAATTGCAAATGGTATGAGTTTTAGAAGGAATATCTGCTACAATTGTTTCAAACACAGGGCGTACCACGGTATCCTTAGTTAATTTAAACGAGTCGCGCGCAGCACAACCTTTGGCAATGTTTGATCCCGTTAAAATATGGTCATCATCGGGAATCATCACCACCGTTACCATGGTTTTTGGGTCTAAACGTGTTTCTGATGTAACCGCCTCGCCATTGGCGTAAACAGAAACCGTACCACCCACTATGTCATCTTGAATGGTTACCACAAATTTTTCTGCAACAGGAGGAAGCGGACCATCTGGCTTTGATGGATCTGACGGATCTGATGGCGTATCAGGATTAGTAGGATCATCGGGTGCATTGGGCTCATCGGGAGTGGCACAAGCACAAAATCCTATTAGGCATAAGCCTAGTAAAAATAAGCATGTTTTTTTCATATCATTTTATAAAAGGTTAAGTTTCTAATAGTTAAAGCAATGAGTAACAAGCGACAAGCAACAGTTTTACACTTCCGACAATTCGAGCCATCGCATTTCTTTTTGGTCTAACAAGGGCAATAGTTCGTTCATGCGAGCCGCCTTTGCTTGCAGTTCATCGGATGTTAAATTACCACTGGCAAACGCCTCTTCTAAGGCTGATTTTTCGGCTTCCAATTGGGCTATTTCGTTTTCTAATTGCTTAAATTCTTGCTGCTCAGCATAGGTTAATTTGCGTTTATGTTCCGTTTTAGGAGCTACCACCTCTACCACAACCTTCTTTTTTTCTTGGGCTTTTACTTTTGCCTGTTCTTCGCGCCAAAAACGATAATCGGTGTAGTTGCCCGGAAAATCTTGCACCTGTGCATCGCCTTTAAACACCAATAGATGGTCTACCACCTTATCCATAAAGTAGCGGTCGTGCGACACCACAATTACACATCCGGCAAAAGTTTGCAAATATTCTTCAAGCAAGTTAAGCGTTACAATGTCTAAATCGTTGGTAGGTTCGTCTAGCACCAAAAAGTTAGGATTTTGCATCAACACGGTGCACAAATGCAAGCGACGTCTTTCGCCCCCACTCAACTTATACACGTAGTTGTTTTGTGTTTCGGGCGTAAACAAAAAGTGCGTTAAAAACTGCGATGCCGATAGGCGTTTACCACCACCTAAATCTATTTCTTCGGCAATATCGCGCACCACATCTATCACTTTCATTTGGTCGTTAAACTGCAATCCTTCTTGGCTGTAGTAACCAAATTTTACCGTTTCGCCAATATCAAAAGCACCGCTATCGGGTTTTACCAAACCTAATAGTAACTTTACAAAGGTAGATTTTCCGGTTCCATTAGCACCCACTATGCCCATTTTTTCGCCCTTACTAAATTGGTAGTAAAAGTCTTTTAAAATGCGTTTTTCGCCAAATGATTTGCAAATGTATTGCGCCTCGAAGATTTTAGAACCTAAATAAGCCGATTTAACTTCTAAACGCACTTGCCCATCGGTGGTTTTTTGGCGCACCTTATCTTGCAACTTATAAAAATCGTCTATTCTACTTTTTGCTTTGGTACCACGGGCTTGTGGTTGCCTACGCATCCAATCTAACTCTTTACGAAACAAGTTGTTAGCACGAGCTAGTTCGGCATTGCGCTGTTCATCACGCTCTTGGTGTTTTTCTAAATAATACGAGTAATTACCCTTGTAACGATACAGTTGTTGGTTATCTATCTCTATAATTTCGGTACAAACACGGTCTAAAAAATACCTATCGTGGGTAACCATCAGTAACGTAAGCGACGATTTATTTAGATAATCTTCTAACCACTCTGTCATTTCTAAATCCAAGTGGTTGGTAGGTTCGTCCAGAATCAACAAATCGGGTTCACTAATCAACGCATTGGCCAAGGCTAAACGTTTTAACTGCCCACCCGATAAAGTAGCTACCTGCTGATTAAAATCGGTAATATTAAGTTTGGACAAAATTTGTTTGGCACGTTGCTCGTATTCCCATGCCTTGTGGTGGTCCATTTCGGTAAGCACCTGCTGAAACTCGTCGGTTTGATACACAGCCTCGCCCTTTGCCAACAACGCCTCGTAACGGGCAATTAAATTGGCCATTTGATTGGGCACCGAACAAAATGCTTCTAATACCGTATAATGCGCTGGGTACGTGGGATTTTGATCCAGATAAGCTATACGCAAATCGTTCCTAAAGGTAATAAGCCCAGCCTCGTAAGGTTCTTTTCCTGCAATGATATTAAGCAACGTGGTTTTACCCGCTCCATTTTTAGCCACGATTGCCACTCGTTGCCCCTCCGACAACTCCATACTAACATCTTGGTACATCAGCGTAGCACCAAAACGTTTTGTCAATCCTTCTATTTGCAAATAACTTACCATAGTTGCGTACAAAACTACAAAAAAATCACTATTTTTGCATGTTCAAGAATAACATTATGCAAAAAATTAAAGCATACATCCTAACTATTTGTTTATTAGCCTGTAACATTATTTTGGCTAACCAAGGAATGTGGTTACCCACCGCCATACCCGACTCGCTATTTGCCCTAATAGACGAGGCAGGCGGCGAGTTAGAAGCAGAAGACATTTATAGCGAGCAAGACAGTTCGTTAAAAGATCAAGTAGTATATCTTTCTAACGGACACAGCGGCATTATTTTATCGTCAGAAGGATTACTACTTACCAATTATACCCCGTTTGCATCGTTTATAGAGCAATCAGACAGCCTTAAAAAGGGCTTTACCGCCCTATCGCCTAACGATGAAATTCCACTTAGCAACCTGTATGCCTTACAACTTAAACGCACCGTTGATGTAACCGACCAGGTTATGCAAGGCATCACCGACCATTACAACGAGGGCATTAGAAAACAACAAGTTGACTCTATCTGCCAATCTATTTACCTAAGTTATCCCAGCAAACCTGGCAACATTGTTCAAATAGAAAAAAACAGCAACGAGCACTATTTTTTATACGAGTACACCCGATACGACGACCTTAGATTGGTTTATGTACCTCAGCACTATTTAGCTACTAGCACCTTACAAACCCCATGGGCCACCCAACGCCAGTTGGCCGATTTTTGCTTACTGCGCATTTACACCGCCCGCGACAACACCCCAGCGGCTTATTCTACGTTTAATCAGCCCGCACAGCACCTATCGCACGCCACGATAGCAGAAACGCCTAAACGTATAGGCGATCCCGTGTTCTATTTAGGTTACCCCAACGCAACCAACCGTTATTTACTAACCGACGAACTAGCTGAACAATGGGCTGACGATAGCATTCAGACCACAGTTTGGCAATTCATTGCACAACATCAGCCCATTCAAAAGCAAGCCACTATAGATGCCATGGCTAACCATCGTCGTATCTTAGAGCGCATGCAACTGATGCAACTAAAGCACCAACAAGAACAAGATTTTACCTATTGGGCAGCCAACCACCCCCATTTTGAAACGGCATTGCGCTACGGCAACCTACTACCCTTGTTGCACAATACCTACACCAATAGGCGTCCGCATTTAGAGCAATATCGTATTCATAGCACACTAGCAGAGCACGTAACTACCCTAAAAATTGCTTTGCTCTTATTGGATATGAACAACGAAAACGAAGCCATCACGCTGCGACAAATTAGTCAACTGTACCAACAATACCAAGAAGATACAGAAAAACCTTGGTTTACCCAAGTAATCGACTATTACAGAACGGTTTGCGACACCACGTATTTTCCAGAATTTTATAGCATTATCGACAAAAAATACAAAGGAAATACCCAAAAATACGTTGATTATGTATTTAAAAAATCGTTTATTACCAACGAAAAACGATTTACTAAATACCTAGATAACCCTACCGAAAAGCAACGCGAAAGCGACCCATTCCTTGCCATGGCCAAACAATTTAAGCAACGCCAACGCTTGCATTATTTGCTATATGCACAACACAATACCAGCATAGAACGTTCTAAGCGCTTGTACCGTGCGGGGCTATACCAAAAAGACAGCACGTTGGTACTACCCGATGCCAATTACACCCTACGCTTAGGATTTGGTACCATTAAAGGATACGAACTAAACAATGGTATTCGCATTGATGCTTTTGCCACCCTTAATCAACGTAATCAGGTTTCGTATTTATACGATCCACTGCCTACACTAGATAGTATTTATACACAGGCACTTACAACCGATACCATTTACACCGATTTTTACACTACCTGCGATGCCCCCAATGGCCGCATGGGCCAGGCTGTATACAACGTACACGGCGAATTATTGGGTATTATGAGCCAAACCAACCCCGAAGCTGCCTACAACACCTATATGTACGATGCCGCCTATCAACGCACCTTGGTAAGTGATATTCAGTACTTGGTATTTTTACTAGAACAAGGCGAGGGTGCCTATTTACTAGACGAATTAACCTTTGGCGAGCCCGAACAATTGGTAAGCGTGCAATATGTTAAACCATCGCCCTTGCTATTAAGTCTACCTACAGACAGCACATTGCTAAACGACAGTATCCTATTTAGCGACAGCATCATGCTGAATGACAGCACCTTACTACCCGATACGATTACAGTAAACAATGATATTGATTTAGCATCGAGAATCGACTCAACGACTAAACGCCTAAACGACTAAACCATGAAAATCGTTGCCGATGCCTACATACCCTTTTTAAGAGGACTTTTGGATGATGTAGCGCAAGTGGAATACCTTGCGCCCACCCACATCGACGCCCAAGCAGTAAAAGATGCCGATGCACTGATTATCCGTACACGCACCCACTGTAACCAAGCCTTATTAGAAGGAAGCAAGGTAAAATTTATAGCCACCGCTACCATTGGATACGACCACATTGATACCCAATACTGCGCCCAACAAGGCATTACCTGGACCAATTGCCCTGGATGCAATGCCAACAGCGTAGTAAATTACATACATGCCGTACTAACCACCTTATACCCTACCCATTTGGCCGATAAAACCCTGGGGATAGTAGGAGTTGGAAACGTAGGTAGCCGAGTGGCAAAAATGGCAACATCGTTAGGCATGAGGGTATTACTAAACGACCCGCCAAGGGCTCTTAACGAACCCAACATACCGTTTAAAACAATAAGCGAGTTGCAAGAAAAATGCGATATCATTACCTTTCATGTACCACTAAGTAGCGAGACGCACCACCTAGTAAACACCTCTTTTCTACAAGCATGTAAGCATAATCCACTTATTATCAATGCAGCAAGGGGCGAAGTTTGCCAAACACAAGCCTTATTGAATTATAGCGGAGATGTGGTACTAGATTGTTGGGAAAACGAACCGAATATTTCGCTACCTTTATTAAATAAGGTAAAGATAGGCACCCCACACATAGCTGGCTATTCGGTAGATGGCAAGGCCAATGGCACCCGCATGGCAGCAGAGGCCGTTTGTCAGTTTTTCGGCATCCAAAAAACAATTACCATAGAAGTTCCTGGGCAGAAAGGCATTCCCTATTGCGTTCAAGCCGAAAGCGATGCGCTTAAAGCCCATCCCGAACTTTTTGAAAGTTTTAGAAACCATTATCCAATAAGGAGGGATAATATAGTTTATTAAAAGTTAGGAGTTAGGAGTTAGGAATTAGGAGTTTCAGTGCGAGCCGAATGCAGAAACAAACTTGTTTGGTTATGCTGAGGCGATGCCTGAAATCATGAGCGAAGCGAATAATTAGGAGTTAACAAGCAACATACAAATGCGGTATTTTATCTATTTTCAATACAACGGTGCAAACTACCATGGATGGCAACGCCAACCCAATGGCATTAGCATACAACAGGTATTAGAAGATGCCATGAGTACGCTCATGCGCACGCCCATTGCCTTAACAGGCGCAGGACGTACCGATGCTGGCGTACACGCCCGCTACATGACTGCCCATTTTGATACCGAAAGCACGTTGGATGCAGAACACCTTACCAAACGCCTCAATGTGTACTTACCTGCCGACATTGCCGTATTTAAAATAGAACCCGTCGAAAACGATTTACATGCCCGCTTCGACGCCCTTTCGCGCACCTACGAATACCACGTACACACGCACAAAGACGCGTTTATCAACACGCAAAGTTTGCAAGTACAACCCAACATCCGTTTTGATTTAATGAACCAAGCGGCTGCCACCCTGTTTGATTACATCGATTTTACCAGCTTTAGCAAACTACATACCGACGTTAAAACCAACAACTGCACCATTACACATGCCCTATGGACGCAAGTTTCGGACAACCGATGGGTATTTACCATTACAGCGAACCGATTCTTACGCAACATGGTACGTGCCATTGTGGGCACCCTACTGCAAGTAGGCACGCAAAAAATCACCATTGACGATTTTAAGCGCATCATCGAAAGCAAAGACCGCTGCCAAGCCGGCACCTCTGCCCCCGCCCACGGGCTCTATCTTACCGATGTACAGTATTAACGCCAAAAGTCGAAGGTTGCAAGTCACAAGTCGAAGGTCAAAAGTCGAAGGTCGATTGTTGCTGCGCAACGCATAATCGTTTAATCGTTAAATTGCATAATCAATGCGGTCCCTGAGCTTGTCGACGTGTTGACAACCGAAGGGAGTAATCTTTGTGCAAGCCGAGCGCAGAAGCAAAACGGTCACTGAGCTTGTCGAAGTGCCCAGTTTTGAACTTTGCCGAGGCGCAGCCAAAGATATTAAAGGGCCCGAATTGAATCGATGACTCGGCCACGGACGCACGAGCCGTGCGTCCCTACTTCGTTTAGGCAATTCATCTTCCGACTTGGTTTCCGGTCGGGATTTTCACATACAAAAACTACAAAATGTGAACTCGCTTCGCTCAAACAACACATTTTGCTTAACGTTTTTGCACATAAAAATCTATTTCCGACCTCCACCAAATGTCGTCAGATTGCATCACCTCAACGACTAAACGACTCAACACCTAAACAAAAATGTTAAACTCCCTGCATCGTTTGCGTGTTAAAATTATTCTTCGTATCTTTGTAGCGATTATGTGTTTATATCAAACCCTAAATAATTTATAAACTATGAAAAAAATTACTTTCTTAGTGGGGCTATTTTTAGTAAGTTGCTTAAGTGCATTTGCACAAGCACCAGCTCAAGCTCCCGACGTAATGCTTCAAGGTTTCTATTGGGACTCGTACACCGACAAAGGTTACGGACGTACCAAATGGACCGACTTACAAAAGCAAGTTGACGAACTAGCAGCTACGTTCGATCTTATTTGGCTTCCACCATCTGCACAATCTAGTGGAGGTACCGGCTATCACCCAAAATGCTGGAGTAACCAATCAAGTGTATGGGGAAGTCAAAAAGAATTAACAGACTTTATTTCTGCATTCAAAGCAAAAGGCACCAACAAACGTTGCGTAGCAGATATTGTTATTAACCACCGAGACGGCAACTACAATTGGGCCGATTTTTGCAATGAAGACTTTGGCACATATGGCAAATTTAACCTTTATGCAAGTCCTTGTCCCTATATTTGCAACAACGACGAAGTAAGTCGCGAAAGTGGCCAAATTAGACCTAGTGGTAATGCCGACAGCGGATACGACTACAACTGCGATGCATCAGGTGGTTACTGTGCTTCGCGCGACTTGGACCACAGCAATACCTACCTTCAAAGTGCCATTAAAGCTTACCTAAAATGGATGAAAAATGTAATTGGCTATGATGGCTGGCGTTACGACTTGGTTAAAGGCTATAAAGGACAATATACCAATTCATATAACCAAGCAGCAGGCGCTTACATGTCGGTAGGTGAATTCTGGGACGGTGATTACGGCGCAGTTAGAAACTGGATTAACGACACTGGCGCCAACTCTATGGCATTTGACTTCCCCATGAAATATGCTGCATTGAATAACGCACTTGCATCTCGCAACTATGGCGCAATGGCAGGCATCGGTGCTCCTCAAGGTTTATGCGGTAGTACAGAAATGATACAAGGTAAACAAATGAAACGCTGTGCTGTTACCTTTGTAGACAACCACGATACTTTCCGCGATGGTAGTAAATTTACAGGCGACTGGGACAAAGCCAACGCTTACATCCTTTCTGCCCCTGGTATTCCTTGCGTTTTCTGGCCTCACTGGGTAAAATGTAAAAACGACATTAAAAACATGGTTGCTGCTCGTAAAGCGGCAGGTGTTCACAGCGAATCTGCAAGTTCAACTGCAGGTACATGCGGTAGCTACTACAAATGTACCACCACTGGTACAAAAGGTACGCTAATTTGCTTTATTGGTGCCAACTGGCCCGATCCAGGTAGCGACTACAAACTAGCTTGCAAAGGTAACGGATGGGCTTACTATATTAGCAAAAACCTAGACGTTTCTGGCGGTAATACTGGCGGTAACACTGGTGGCAATACAGGCGATAACACTGGCGGCAATACAGGCGGTTCTGACTTTGACAACAGCGATACCACCGTCAGTTCATCTCAATTTGCTATCCGTGTTAATGGAAAAACCGACTATACCGCATTTGCTACTGGTGTATTAGACTTCCAAGACCGTACACAATACGTAGCATCTGTAGAACTTAAAAAAGGTGACACCTTTGTATGCTATGACGTAGTAAATAAGGCCGAATGGTCTATCACTACCCTAGAAGCATACGATATGGGTAAAAACTTTACCGCGGCAACTAGCACTACCGGCAAAACAACTTGTAACGTAGATGGCTGCTACGATATTTACATCAAACTAAAATACCAAGATGACACCATGTACATTGGTGCAGGTAGCTTATGCGACCAATCAGGCAACAATACCGGCGGCAACACTGGTGGTAATACTGGCGACAACACTGGTGGCAATACTGGTGGCAATACTGGTGGCAACACGGGCAATATTACAGGAACAGGGTATTATATTCGTGTAAATGGCAAAACCAACTACGAAGCAGTACCACAAGGAGAAGTTGACTTCCAAGGACGCACACAGTACATGGCATCTGTTCCCATGAAAGAAGGCGACTCATTTGTATGCTTCGACGCATCGAGCGGTGTTGAATGGGTAATTGCTAACATAGAAGAACACGACGCAGGTAAAGACTTTACACCAGACTTATCGAGTGTAATTTGCAACGCAGATGGCTGCTACAACATTTACATTAAACTTAAATTTAATGACGACACCATGTACATTGGCTATGGAACAGACTGTCCTGAGAATGGCGGTAATACGGGAGGCAACACAGGTGGCAACACTGGCGGAAACACTGGCGGAAACGAAGAAGGTGGTAACACGGGCGGCACCCTAGCTGGCGACTATTACCTAATTGGCTACATTGACGGTGCAGACTATGGCAGTGGTGATGATTGGAACAATTTAGGCGATTACAGATTTGTTAATGGCAAAGTAACCGTTACCTTTAACAAAACCTCTTACATTTACATCAAAACAGGCGACCTTTCTGGCTGCTACATGGTAGCAGAATACGTACTACCAAATGAAGCTGGAGCAACAGCCACCCTAGAAAAAACGACATTTGGCGACGGAATCAAATGGGAAAAAGTTGGTGTACCAGCTGGTACTGCAACCTTTACCTTAAAAGAAAACAGCGATGGTACCCTAACCCTATCGTACACCATGGGTGGCCAAACCACTTCGATAGAAGACGCACTTGCCGAAAGCACTACCATCTATCCTAACCCAACTACTGGCAAAGCAGTAATTGCTTCTAACAAAGAAGTAAGCAATGTGGTAGTTCGCAACCTAATTGGCAAAACCGTAGCTAGCTTCTCGTCTAACTTATTAGACCTAAGCAACTTGGCTGCTTCTATGTACTTAGTAGAAATTCAATTTGCCGATGGCGAAAGCATGGTACAAAAAGTGATTAAAAAGTAACATTTTAGTAATATGCAAAAAAGGGCAACCTGCGGGTTGCCTTTTTTTTATGCTTTTTTTGGTGATTGCCAATTTTATTTTTAATTTTGCGTGTTCTATAGCAAGGACCCAACTGCTGTTCTTGCTCTTATCCAAAACAATAATCATTATTCCTCTTTTGCACAAGCAAAACATCGTTTTATGGCCGAAGAAGTTGTTGAAAAGAAAAAACGCGAACGTATTAAACGTAGTACTGCCCAAAAAGTAGCTTTGCCAGGGTCGGTTACAGATCCTAACATAAATGTACAAGTAGCCAACACAACAGAAACAGAAGTTGCTACCGAAACTCCTACAGATACTCCAAAACCTACTCGTGGCAGACGCAAAAAAGTAGCAGAAGAGCCTACTCCTTCTATCGATACTGAACTAGAAGGCGTTGAAATGGAAACCATTGCCGCCAAATTGCTTCGCCAAGAAAAAGCAGCCAAACAAGAAGCAACCGAGCAAGCAGAGAAGGCAGAAAAGGTTGAAAAATTTGACAAAAACGATAAGCAAGAAAAAGCAGAACGTACCGACAAGAGCGAAAAACCTTACGAGTTTGACGATATTATTCGTGGCACAGGTGTGCTAGAAATAGTACAAGACGGTTATGGTTTTTTGCGTTCGCCCGAATACGATTACTTTCCATCGCCCGACGATGTGTATGTATCGCAATCGCAAATTAGATTGTTTGGGCTAAAAACTGGCGATACCGTAGATGGTCCTATCCGTCCACCCAAAGAAGGCGAAAAATATTTTCCTTTGGTAAGGGTAGAAAAAATCAACGGACGCGACCCATCGTACGTACGCGATCGTGTTCCATTTGAACACCTTACCCCCCTATTCCCCGACGAAAAATTTGATTTAAGTCATGGAAAGAACGCTACCCTATCTACCCGCATTGTAGATTTGTTTAGCCCCATAGGCAAAGGCCAACGTGGACTAATTGTAGCACAACCCAAAACAGGTAAAACGGTTTTACTAAAAGAATTGGCCAACGCCATTTTAGAAAACCACCCCGAGGTGTACATGATTATTTTGCTAATTGACGAACGCCCCGAAGAGGTAACCGACATGGCCCGCAGCGTAAAAGCCGAAGTAGTATCATCAACCTTTGACGAGCCAGCCGAAAAACACGTAAAAGTAGCATCGATTGTACACGAAAAAGCCAAACGTTTGGTAGAATGCGGTCATGATGTAGTTATCTTGCTAGACTCTATTACCCGATTAGCACGTGCTTATAACACTACCGCTCCTGCTTCGGGTAAGGTATTATCGGGCGGTGTAGATGCCAACGCTTTACACAAACCCAAACGTTTCTTTGGTGCGGCTCGTAACATCGAAAACGGAGGTAGCTTAACCATTATTGCCACTGCCCTAACCGAAACGGGCTCTAAAATGGACGATGTTATTTTTGAAGAATTTAAGGGTACGGGCAACATGGAGTTGCAATTGGATCGCAAATTATCAAACCGCCGTATTTTCCCCGCCATCGACATCATGGCATCGGGTACCCGTCGCGACGATTTGTTGTTAGAAGATGGCATCCTTAACCGCATGTGGGTATTGCGCCGTCATCTATCCGACATGAACTCGGTAGAAGCCATGGAGTTCTTAAAATTGCGCATTGAAGGAACCCAATCGAACGAAGAATTTTTAGCCTCTATGAATGGCTAACCCAATAATGAACAATTAATATTCACATTTAATTTCAATACAAATGGCAAAAGAAAAGAAATTTCTAACATGTGATGGAAACCAAGCCGCTGCACATATCTCGTATATGTTCTCTGAAGTGGCTGCCATCTACCCCATTACGCCTTCGTCCACCATGGCCGAATACGTAGACGAATGGGCTGCCGCCGGACGTAAAAACATCTTTGGCGAAACAGTCTTGGTACAAGAAATGCAATCAGAAGGCGGTGCCGCTGGTGCAGTACACGGTTCGTTGCAAGCAGGTGCGCTTACTACCACCTACACTGCATCGCAAGGTTTGTTGCTAATGATTCCTAATATGTACAAAATTGCAGGCGAGTTGTTGCCTTGCGTATTCCACGTATCAGCTCGTACATTAGCATCACACGCATTGTGTATCTTTGGCGACCACCAAGACGTTATGGCATGCCGTCAAACCGGTTTTGCTATGTTGGCAGAAGGATCTGTTCAAGAAGTAATGGACTTGGCTGGTGTTGCACACTTGGCTACCATCAAATCGCGCGTTCCTTTTGTTAACTTCTTTGACGGATTCCGTACATCGCACGAAATCCAAAAAATTGAAGCATTAGAAAACGAAGATTTGGCTCCACTTATCGACCAACAAGCATTGGCAGAATTCCGCGCTCGCGCATTGAATCCAAATGCTCCTGTTATGCGTGGTATGGCCGAAAACCCCGACCACTTCTTCCAACACCGCGAAAGCAGCAACACCTATTACAACAATGTTCCTGCTATTGTAGAAGAATACATGAACGAAATCAGCAAAATTACTGGCCGTAACTATGGTTTGTTTAACTACTATGGTGCCGAAGACGCAGACCGCGTAATTATTGCTATGGGTTCGGTTACCGAAGCTATTCGCGAAACCATCGACTACTTGATGGCAAAAGGCGAAAAAGTAGGTTTGGTTGCTGTTCACTTGTATCGTCCATTCTCTGCTAAACACTTCTTGGCTGCACTTCCAAAATCGGCTAAACGCATTGCTGTTTTGGACCGTACCAAAGAACCTGGTGCAAACGGCGAACCTTTGTACCTAGATGTAAAAGACATTCTTTACAACCAAGAAAACGCTCCACTTGTAGTAGGTGGTCGCTATGGTTTGGGATCGAAAGACACCACTCCTGCTCAAATTTTGGCTGTATACGAAAACTTGGCTATGAACGAGCCTAAAAACCAATTCAACATTGGTATTGAAGACGACGTTACCTTTACCTCTCTTCCTAAAAAAGAAGAAGTGGCTGTTGGTGGCGAAGGCATGTTCGAAGCTAAATTCTACGGTTTAGGTGCTGACGGTACCGTTGGTGCTAACAAAAACTCGGTTAAAATTATTGGTGACAACACCAACAAATATTGCCAAGCATACTTCTCTTACGACTCTAAAAAGTCGGGTGGTTTTACCTGTTCGCACTTGCGTTTTGGCGACAACGCTATTCGCAGCACCTACTTGGTAAATACACCTAACTTTGTAGCTTGCCACGTACAAGCTTACTTGCGTATGTACGACGTTACCCGCGGTTTGCAAAAAGGCGGTACATTCCTTTTGAACACCGTTTGGAACGAAGAAGAATTGGCTAAAAACTTGCCAAACAAAGTAAAACGTTACTTTGCTCAAAACGACATTACCGTTTACTACATCAACGCTACTCAAATTGCACAAGAAATTGGTTTGGGCAACCGTACCAACACCATTTTGCAATCGGCATTCTTCCGTATTACCGGTGTAATTCCAGTAGATTTGGCCGTAGAACAAATGAAGAAATTCATTGTTAAATCGTACGGTAAAAAAGGTCAAGACATTGTTGACAAAAACAATGCTGCAGTAGACCGCGGTGGCGAATACAAACAATTAACCATCGATGCAGCATGGGCTAACCTAGCCGATGACGCTGCTGTAGCTAACAACGATCCAGACTTTATCAACAACGTTGTACGTCCTATCAATGCACAAGACGGCGACTTGTTGCCTGTATCTGCATTTAAAGGTATTGAAGACGGTACTTGGTACGCTGGCACTGCTAAATACGAAAAACGTGGTGTTGCAGCCTTTGTTCCTGTATGGAATGCCGACAACTGTATTCAATGTAACAAATGTGCTTACGTTTGTCCTCACGCTTGTATCCGTCCATTTGTACTAGACGACCAAGAAGCTGCTGGCCTAAACGCTACCATGATTGATATCAAAGCTCCTGCTGCTATGAAAGGCATGAAATTCCGCATGCAAGTAGGTGTAATGGACTGCTTGGGTTGCGGCAACTGCGTTGACGTATGTCCTGGTAATCCAAAATTGGGTGGTCCTGCGCTTAAAATGGTTAGCTTGGAAAGCCAATTGGCCGAAGCTGCTAACTGGGATTACTGCGTAGAAAACGTAAAATCTAAACAAAACTTAGTAGATATCAACGCTAACGTTAAGAACTCGCAATTTGCAACTCCATTGTTTGAATTCTCGGGTGCTTGCTCGGGTTGCGGCGAAACTCCTTACGTTAAATTGATTTCTCAACTATTTGGCGACCGTCAAATTGTAGCCAACGCTACCGGTTGTTCGTCTATCTATTCGGGTTCAGTTCCTTCTACTCCTTACACCACCAACGAAAAAGGCCAAGGTCCTGCTTGGGCTAACTCGTTGTTCGAAGACTTCTGCGAATTTGGTTTGGGTATGGAACTAGCCAACGAAAAAATGAAAGCTCGCCTAACCGACCTTATGACCAAAGGTCAAACTTGCGACTGCTGCTCTGACGAACTAAAAGGCCTATTTGCAGAATGGATCGAAAACCAAAACAATGCCGAAAAAACCAAAGAATTGGCAGAAAAGATTATTCCTGCTGTAGAAGCTTGCAGCTGCGATATCTGCAAAGGCATTGCTGAATTGAAAGGATACCTAATTAAACGCAGCCAATGGATTATTGGTGGCGACGGTGCTTCTTACGATATTGGTTACGGTGGTCTAGACCACGTAATTGCATCGGGCAAAGACGTAAACATCCTAGTATTGGATACCGAAGTTTACTCTAACACCGGTGGTCAATCGTCTAAAGCTACTCCTGTAGGTGCTATCGCTAAATTTGCTGCTGCCGGCAAACGCGTACGTAAAAAAGACTTGGGTATGATTGCTACTACCTATGGTTATGTATACGTAGCACAAATTGCTATGGGTGCCGACCAAGCACAATGCTTAAAAGCGATTCGCGAAGCAGAAGCATATCCTGGTCCTTCTTTGATTATTGCTTATGCTCCTTGTATTAACCACGGCTTGAAAAAAGGCATGGGCAAAGCACAAGCAGAACAAGAAGAAGCTGTTAAATGCGGTTACTGGCACTTGTGGCGCTACAACCCAGCGCTAGAAGCCGAAGGCAAAAACCCATTCAGCCTAGACAGCAAAGAGCCTAACTGGGATGGCTTTAAAGACTTCTTGAAAGGCGAAGTTCGTTATGCATCTGTAATGAAACAATACCCTGCAGAAGCCGAAGAATTGTTCCAAGCAGCCGAAGACAACGCTAAATGGCGTTACAACAGCTACAAACGCATGGAAAAACAATGGTCTAACGATTAAACCTTAACAAGTTTATAACGTCAAAGTAGTTGTAGGGGCAATCCTTACAACTACTTTTTTTAACCACATAACAAGAATGAAGATGAAAAAGATGTTATTTTTTGTAGCAATTATGGCTACTACCCTTATGGCTTGCAACAAACACAATTACAACGCTACCAATGTTTTTGGCGAATGGGACTTGGTGGAAATGAACGGTAAAACCATAGAACTAGCCGAAGGCATTACTACTCCATTTATTGGATTTGATCAAAACGAAAGCCGCATTTACGGCAACGCAGGTTGCAACAGCTTTTTTGGTAGCATGATTACCGATTCTACCAACGTTGATGCATTGCGTTTTGACAACATGGGTAGCACCAAAATGCTTTGCGCTAACATGGAGGTAGAAGACGAATTATTAATGACCCTTGGTTTGGTAAACAGCATTGAATACAACGCAAAAGAATTGTTGCTAAAAAACAATCAAGACCAAACCATTTTACGTTTTGAAAGAAAACAATAAAACATTGCAATGTTAATATTTGTTATTAATAATATCTTTTTAAGACAAATACTTGACAGCAATATAAAAAACAATTACCTTTGTGACATATTAGTTTTCTTCGTAAGAAAAAGATTAAGAATTAAGATGGGGCAATGGGTTACCAGGCGTGGTAACCCATTGTTTTTTATACCTACCCCTATAAGAAACTACCTATATTTATTCCTAATATTCAAGAAAAATCTGTATTTTTGTGCGGATTTAAACTAACACATCATGAAAGTATTAAAATTTGGCGGAACATCCGTAGGTTCTGCACAACGCATGAAAGAAGTAGCAGCACTAATTGCCGACGGTCAACAAAAAATTGTAGTTTTGTCGGCTATGTCGGGAACTACCAATACGTTGGTAGAAATTGCAGACTACTTGTACAAAAAGAATCCCGTAAGTGCTAACGAAGTAATCAACCAACTAGAAAAGAAATACGCTGCTGTTATAGACGAATTGTACAGCACCGACAATTTCAAAGCACAAGCTACTGCTTGCGTAAAACAAAACTTTGAATTGTTACGCAACTTTACCAAGCAAAATGTATTCTTGTTGTTCGACGAAAAAATCATCCTAGCACAAGGCGAATTAATGTCGACAGCAATGGTAAACCTATATTTGCAAGAAATTGGTCGCAAATCGGTATTACTACCTGCTTTGGATTACATGCGCATTGACAAAAACAACGAACCAGACGCTGCATACATTCGCGAGCACCTAACCAAAGAGTTGGCAAAATTGCCTACCGATACCGAAATTTACATTACCCAAGGTTTTATTTGCCGCAATGCTTACAACGAAATTGACAACCTACAACGTGGTGGTAGCGACTATACCGCATCGTTGGTGGGTGCTGCTGTAAAAGCAAGCGAAATTCAAATCTGGACCGATATTGATGGTATGCACAACAACGACCCTCGTTTTGTAGAAAATACCAAACCAGTGGCTAAATTGCACTTTGAAGAAGCAGCAGAATTGGCCTACTTTGGTGCTAAAATCTTGCACCCAACCTGCATTTTGCCTGCTAAATTAGAAAACATTCCTGTTCGTTTGTTGAACACCATGGACCCTCAGGCTCCTGGCACCATGATTTCGACCGAACTTACCCCTCATAAAATTGAAGCGGTTGCCGCTAAAGACAACATCACTGCCATCAAAATTAAATCGGGACGTATGTTGTTGGCACACGGCTTTTTAAGCAAGGTATTTGAATGTTTTGCTAACCACAAAACAGCTATCGACATGGTTACCACCTCAGAAGTGGGCGTATCGGTTACCATTGACAACACCAAACACTTGGACGAAATTGTAAACGAGCTAAAAACCTTTGGCACGGTTACCGTAGAAAAAGACATGGTAATTATTTGCGTAGTAGGCGATATGAACAGCGAAAACGTTGGTTTCCAAGCACAAATTGTAAATGCACTTAAAGATATTCCAATTCGTATGATTTCTTACGGTGGTAGCAACTACAACGTATCGTTCTTGATTCAAGCCGACAACAAACAACGTGCACTAAACGCACTTAGCCAAAACTTATTCAACTAAGATTATGAAAGGAAACTTTCCGATTGATAAATGGAATGGAGTGCAAACTCCATTCTATTTTTACGATATGGCCCTACTAAAAAAGACCCTAGAGGCCATAAAAAAAGAAACCGAGCAATACGGTTTTTGCCAACACTATGCCATTAAAGCCAATGCCAATCCCCGTATTTTACAAGAAATTGCTAGCTGCGGCTTTGGCGCAGATTGCGTAAGCGGTGGCGAGGTACAAGCGGCCCTTGATGCAGGATTCCCTGCCAATAAAATTGTATTTGCAGGTGTAGGCAAAGCCGATTGGGAAATTAATCTTGGCCTTAAGGCAGACATTTTCTGTTTTAATGTAGAATCGACTGCCGAATTGCACATCATTAACGAATTGGCAGCGGCACAAAACAAAACAGCACGTGTTGAGTTTAGGGTAAACCCCAACGTAGATGCGCATACCCATGCTAAAATTACCACGGGATTATCAGAAAACAAATTTGGCATTAACTTAAGCCAAATTGCTGGCGTACTAAAAGAAGCACAAAGCCTTGCCAACATAGAGGTAGTAGGGTTACACTTTCACATTGGTTCGCAAATTACCGATATGTCGGCATTTAAAGACTTGTGCATCAAAGCCAACGAATTGCAAGATGCACTAGAGGCACAAGGCTTTACATTCCCCAATATGAACTTTGGCGGAGGTTTGGGTATTGATTATCATCACCCTAACCACATTAACATACCCGATTTTGCTAACTACTTTGCCGTATTTAACCAATTGGTAGAACGCAGAGAGGGACAAGCCATTCACTTTGAATTGGGACGTGCTGTAGTAGGCCAATGCGGCAGCTTGATTAGCCGCGTATTGTACGTAAAAGAAGGCGAAGTAAAGAAATTTGCCATCCTAGACGCTGGCTTTACCGAGTTAATTCGTCCTGCTATGTACGATGCCTATCATCGCATAGAAAACCTAAGCAGCAACCTACCCGAACAAACCTACGATGTAGTGGGTCCTATTTGCGAATCGTCGGATGTATTTGGCAAAGAAGTAAGCTTAAACGAAGTAAAACGTGGTGATATTATTGCGTTGCGATCGGCCGGTGCTTACGGAGAAGTAATGAGTTCGCAATACAATTTACGCCAACTACCCAAAGCATATTTTTCTGACAATTTCTAAGGCTTTATAATGAGTGCATATTTGTTAAATACTTGGGAATTCTTACAAGAAATTTGGCTAAACAACCTGAGCATTCAGGTTGTTACTATTTGTTTGGTGGTATGCCTTTTACTACAATGGGTGTACTACCTAGGCATATACACCCGTATTTTTAGATACGCACGTAAAGTTAGAAAAGGCAAGGTAGCTTTTAACAACAACTACCCACCCGTTTCGGTAATTATTTGCGCACGCAACGAAAGCATTAACCTAGAACAATATTTACCAACCGTACTAGAACAAGATTACCCCGACTACGAGGTAATAGTGGTAAACGATCGTTCTTTTGACGATACCGAAGATTTGCTTCGTTTAATGAGCTATAAGTATCCTCATTTAAAAACCACCTTTATTCCAGAGCGTGCCAAATTTATTGATTCAAAAAAAATGGCGGTAACATTGGGAATTAAATCGGCATCGCACGATGTTTTAATTTTTACAGACGCCGATTGCTATCCGCGCAGCAAAGATTGGCTACAGTTAATGGTGCGCAACTTTACCGACAACACGCAAATGGTATTAGGATATGGTGCTTACTGCTATCAAAAAGGATTCTTAAACTTATTAATTCGTTTTGATACCCTTACCATTGGCATGCAATACCTTAACTTAGCATTGGGTAAAAGAGCCTACATGGGCGTTGGCAGAAACATGGGGTATCGTCAGCAGTTTTTTTATCAAACAGCAGGCTTTAGCAAACACCTTAACCTACAATCGGGCGACGACGATTTATTTGTAAACGAGAATAGCAAAAAAGGCAATACCCGCATCGAAATAGACGCCCAATCGGTTACTCTTTCTACCCCAAAAGAAAGTTTTACACAATGGTGCATGCAAAAGGCCAGACACTTGTCTACCTCTAACTACTATCGCTTTGGAAACAAATGTTTTATTGGCATAGAACTGCTAAGCCGTTTGGGATTTTACGTTTCGTTACTAGCTACAGCCTGCGTTTATTATCCGTTTGGTTTATTGCTAGCCACCGTAGTATTCTTGCTTAGAAACATAGCACAAGTAAGCGTTATCAATGCCACTGCCAAACAATTGGGCGAAAAGAAATTTTACTTTGGCGTAACGCTTTTAGACATACTTTTACCACTTATTAACTTATTTCTGCACATCAAACGTAGGTTTACTTCTAAATCTACCTATAAATGGAAATAAGCATTCGCAAAGTTCATATTTTTTTATTACCTTTGCTACCTTGATGAGAAAGGCATTTGTTTTTATAGTAACCATGGTTATATGGAGTGTGTGTACACCCGCTATGGCCGATAAGTATTACAACCAGCTGCTTAAAAGTAAAGACGGCGAATTGAAATACAAGGCTGCTTTGGAATACTACGAAAAAGGAGACTATAAAAAAACCATTCGCCTACTAGAAGACATATCTACCCAATACAAGGGTACCGAAAAGTCGGAAAATATTCTATACTTATTATCGACCAGCTATTTTAAGCGTAAAGATTACATTGCATCGGCTCATTATTACCAAACCTACGTAAACACCTATTTACGCGGTAAGAATTACCCCGAGTGCTTGTTTATGTTGGCTTATTCTGAATATTTGGAATCGCCCGAACCCGAATTGGACCAACGTCCAACCATGAAAGCCATTGAGCATTTTCAGCTTTTTATTGAGCAGTTCCCTTATCACAGCCAAGCCGATAGCGCACGTCAATGCCAAGCGGAATTGTACGACAAATTGGCCGAAAGAGAATATTTAAACGCAAAATTATATTACAACTTAGGCGATTACAGAGGCAATAACTATCGTGCTGCCATTATCACCGCCCAAAATGCCATGAACGATTACCCCGACTCTAAATACATAGACGAGTTGGCGTTTATCATCGTAAAATCGAAATACCACGAAGCCATTAAGAGTGTGCAAGAAAAAATATTGGAGCGTAGCGAAGACGCACGCGATGAATGCTACTATTTTATGCAAGAGCATCCCAATACCAAGCACCAAAAAGAGGTAGAAAAAATGGCAGAACATTTGCAAAAAATAATTGAAAACTCTATTAAATAACATTATGGATTACAAAAAATCAAACGCTCCCATCAACACCATTACACGCGATGTAAATAGCTTGTGCGAAAACACCGAAAATGTGTACGAAACCGTTGCCATTATTGGTAAACGTGCTAACCAAATTAGCGTGGAAATGAAAGACGAATTGAAACGCAAATTGGAAGAATTCTCTGGTAATGCTGTTGACAATTTGGAAGCAGAAGTGTTTGACAACCGCGAACAAACCGAAATTTCGAAATACTACGAACGTTTGCCTAAACCTGTATTGTTGGCAACCCAAGAGTACATCGAAGACAAAACCTATTTCCGCAACCCTGCCAAAATTAAATAAGGTTGCAAGGTAAACACATTATAGTAGGAGTAACCGGCGGGATAGCTGCCTATAAAACAGCTATCTTGGTACGTGAGTTGGTGAAACGTGGTGCCGAAGTAAAAGTGATAATGACCGAGAAGGCCAAAGAATTTATCACTCCCCTTACCTTGGCTACCCTTTCGCGCAACCCTGTATTGGTAGATTTTTTTGACCCTACCGATGGCAGATGGAATAGCCACGTATCGTTAGGATTGTGGGCCGATGCCTACATCATTGCTCCTGCAACGGCTAATACCTTGGCCAAAATGGCCCATGGCATGGCCGATAATTTACTTACAACTACCTATCTATCGGCTAGATGCCCAGTATTTGCAGCACCAGCCATGGATTTGGACATGTACGCACATGTAGCTACACAAGAGAACTTACAAACCTTGCGTAATCGTGGTGTACACATGATAGAGCCTGCTAGTGGTTTTTTAGCAAGTGGTTTAGAAGGCAAGGGACGCATGGCAGAGCCAGAGGTTATTGCCCAATTTGTTGCTGACAAATTGCAAGACAACTTGCCTTTAGCAGGCAAACACATCTTAATTACAGCAGGTCCTACCTACGAAAAAATAGACCCTGTACGTTTTATAGGCAACTACTCTAGTGGTAAGATGGGCTATGCCATTGCCGAAACATGTGCACAAATGGGTGCAAAAGTTACCCTAGTATCGGGTCCTGTTCAGATCAAGGCACAACACCCCAACATTGCGGTTACATCGGTAGAATCGGCTGCCCAAATGTACCAAGCAAGCACAGCAGCATTTTTGCAAACCGACGCTGCTATTTTGTGCGCTGCTGTAGCCGACTTTACCCCTGCCACCAAAGCTGACAGCAAAATAAAACGAGGTGACAGTGGTATGTGCATTGAACTACAACCTACCCAAGACATTGCCGCTGCCCTGGGCAAGGCAAAAAAAGAACACCAAGTATTGGTAGGATTTGCGCTAGAAACCGACAACGAGGCGGCCAATGCCGCTAGCAAGTTAGCGCGCAAAAACTTAGATTTTATTGTACTCAACTCGCTTCGCAATCCAGGAACGTGCTTTGGTTACGATAACAACCAAATTACCATCATCGACCGCAACGGACAAACCAAGGCATTCCCTGCCAAAAGCAAACAAGCAGTGGCTGCCGATATTGTAGAAAACTTATGCGAATGGCTAAACAAATAATACTGTTTTTGCTTGGGTGTTTGGCTTGCGCTACCCTATCGGCGCAAGAACTCAATTGCAAGGTAACAGTGAATGCCGAACAAATACAAGGAACCAATCGTTCTGTATTTGAGTCGCTAGAGAAGGCCATTACCGAGTTTATGAACGAACGCCGTTGGACCGATTTTGAATACCTTACCGAAGAGCGCATTGAATGCAGCGTTTACCTTATTATTAGCAACCAAAGTGGCAATAGTTTTGCTGGCGAGCTGCAGGTACAATCTACACGCCCCGTTCATAACACCAATTACAAATCGCCTATTTTTAGTTTTAAAGACCAAAAAGTAGAGTTCTCTTATTACGAGGGCGATGCACTAACCTTTGACGAGACATCGTTTGGCAACAACTTAACCGAAATGTTAGCCTACTATGCCTACATCATCATTGGCACAGACTGCGATTCGTTTGCCCTTATGAGTGGCACTCCTTTCTATAAAAAAGCAGAAGACATTGTAAATCAAGCACAAAGCACCAATACTACTGGCTGGCGTGCTTTTGAAGATGGCCGCAATCGCTACGCGCTTATTACTAGTATTGTAGATGATATAGCTAAACCTTATAGAGAATATTTATACACCTACCACCGATTGGGCTTGGACGAGATGACCCTATCGCCCGATAAGAGTAGAACCAGAATAAACGAACAACTAACCATCTTAAAAGAAATCTATAAAGAACGTCCCTCTAACATCATTGTTGGCGAATTTGTAGAAACTAAACTAGACGAGCTGATTAATATTTACTCCAAGGCAACTCCTACCGAAAGAAAGAATGCCTACGATATTATGAGCTATTTAGCGCCAACCCTACAATACCGCATGGACGCATTGAAATAATATGCTTCAGTCGTTATACATAAAAAACTTTGTACTTATAAAGGAAATTAACCTTGACTTTAGCCAAGGGTTCTCTGTAATAACAGGCGAAACTGGCGCCGGTAAATCTATCCTTTTGGGTGCGCTCAACTTGGTACTAGGTGCTAGGTCGGATGCAAAGTACATTAGCGAAGGCGAAGAAAAGTGCATCATCGAAGCGGTTTTCCAAATAAAATCGTACCAATTAGCACCGTTTTTTGAAGAAAACGATTTGGATTATAGCGACGAATGTGTTTTGCGCCGCGAACTGTATCGTTCGGGTAAAACCAGGCAATTTTTAAACGACTCGCCCGTTAGTGCTAGCGTATTAAAAACCTTGAGTGCCTTATTTATTGACATTCACTCGCAACACGAAAACTTACTGCTTAGGGATGGTAAATTTCAGCTAAAAGTTGTAGACACCTACGCCAAAAACGACGAATTGTTACAAGCCTACCAACAAGCGTACCATCACTACAAAAATACCTGCAAACAAGTAGAAGAAGCTGAGCAACTAGCTGCCAAGGCACAAGAAGAGTACGATTATTTGCAATTTCAATTTAACCAACTAGACAAAGCAAAACTGCAAGCTGGCGAATTAGAAGCATTAGAAGCAGAAAACGAACTATTGGAACATGCGCACGACATAAAAAATAGTTTACTATACATAGAAGCGTTATTGCAAGACGAAAATGGCGTGGTAAGCAGGCTAAAAGATGCCAGCAACAAAGTGGGTAGCATCGCATCGTTTGCCACCGACTACCAGGATTGGGCTGCACGATTAGAAAGTTCCTACATTGAAATAAAAGACATTGCTAGCGACATTAGCAGCGGTGCCGAACGCATCGAGGCCAACCCTGCACAATTAGAAGCCAACCGCGAACGCTTGGATACGCTATACTCGCTACTACAAAAACACAAGGTAAAAACCGTAGAAGAACTAATTGACTTGCGCAACCAATTAGAAGCACAACTGCAACAAATAAGCCAAGCCGACCAACACATAGAGGCCCTAAAAAAAGAGCAAACTGCGGCGTTGGCTACTACGCAAAAATTGGCTAACGAGTTACACCAAATTCGCCAAAAGGTGGCACAACCCATAGCAGAAGTATTAAAAGAGCAGCTAAAACAATTGGGTATGCAACACGCTACCGTACAAGTAAGCGTGCAAGAACAACCAGCGTTTACCTCTATGGGAAAAGATGTGGTAGAGTTTTTGTATGCCCCTACACCTACTACTACCCCACAACCCGCTGGTAAAATTGCATCGGGTGGCGAGATTGCACGTTTTATGCTTTGCATCAAATACCTACTAGCCAATGCTACCCAACTTCCTACGCTTATTTTTGACGAAATTGATACGGGTATATCGGGCGAAACAGCATCGCTTATGGGTAGCATGCTACAAAAAATGAGCCATTCGGCCCAAATAATCTGCATTACCCACTTGCCACAAATTGCAGCCTTGGGTAACCAGCACTATTTTGTTCATAAAGTAGAGGGAGAAGAAATTCTTACCAACGTAAGTTTACTGTCTGACGAACAGCGGGTAACGGCTATTGCTAAAATGCTTAGCGGCACTAGCATTACCGATGCCGCTATGCAGAATGCTCAGGCTTTACTGCTAAATCGCAACTGAGAAAATTTACTTTTACGTAGCAAATGATATTGCACTAGCAACGACCCATGATACACCATGGGGATGCTTGGACAAATGGTGTGCTCCATATTCTTTTTACGCAAGGGGCGCACTTTCTTTTTCATGCGCAAAAAGTCTACGCGCGCTTTGGCAATAGCCTTGGCATCGGCTCTTTTCCCTTTTAGCAAAAACATAAACGCTGCTAAGTAATCTAAAAAGAAACGCATAAAGGCCAGTACTACCCAACGACCAAACGATAGATTTTTATAGAGCAACAAATGGTTATTTCTAAAGTTAAGGTAGGTTTTACGGGCATCTTGCATAGACAGCGTACCACCACCTAGGTGATATACCACCGATTGAGGGACCACAGCCACCTCTCTACCTCTAGCGTTGATGCGCCAACAAAGGTCAATTTCTTCTTGATGAGCAAAGAAGCTTTCGTCAAACCCACCATAATCTACAAAATCTACCCTTCTTACCATTAAGCACGCGCCAGTAGCCCAAAACACCTTACGGGCATCATCGTATTGGCCACTGTCTTTCTCTAGGGTATCAAAAATACGTCCACGACAAAAAGGATACCCAAAAATATCCATAAAGCCTCCGCATGCTCCGGCATATTCAAAGTGGGTTTTCTTTTTGTATTGAAGCACTTTGGGCTGTACCGCCACCACCTTAGAATGGTCTTCAAAATAACGCAACATAGGGTGCAACCAACTTTTAGTAACCTCAACATCGGTATTGAGCAATACCACATAAGGAGTTTTAACCCTACCTATGGCAATGTTGTAACCATCGGCAAAACCAAAGTTTTTTTCAAAAACCATGGTTTTTACTTGGGGATAATTTTCTTTTACCCATTCTACCGAACCATCTGTAGAGGCATTATCGGCCACAATAATATCGGCCAAATAAGCAGGAGTATATTCAACCACAGAGGGCAAAAACTTCTTTAAATGTTTTTGCCCATTGTAATTTAGCAATATAACGCTTACTTGTTTCACTTAATAAACGCCTAACGACTTGGAATATTCAAACTCGATGTCTAGCAAAGTTTGTACCGTTTCTTCGGTAAATTTATCGGCACAAATACCGTCTTTTTTAGCTGCGCGTAAAATGTACTGAATCAAATCGTCTTCGGCAATTTCTACCGTTTCGTCGGTTTCTTCGTCTAACAGATTGTTTTCTTCGTAATATTCGTACATAAGGTCCAATAGGTATTGTACGTCATCGTCTTCTATAATAGCACGAAGATTTTCTGGTAAACGTTTCATAATGAACGCAATGGCTGCTTGGTCATCGTATTCTAAACAGCTGGTATCGTTTTGTGTATTCATAAAGGTATATTTTTTACAAAGATAATACAAACCGAGAGCAATGACAAAAAAACGAAGTTTTTTAGGCAATATTTTATGCAATAATGTATGCTTGCATAAAATTAGTGCAGAAAATATTGACGTAAAAGCAAACGCAGTTTGCGGTCATTGCCGAGGTGCCGTTTATCTTCACGAGCGAATGCGAGTAAAGATAACACAATCGGTCATTGCCGAGGTGCCGTTTATCTTATTTAAAAATAACTAAAAAATTAACACAATGGGCACGATATGGCAAATTAGTGCTACTTTTGTTAGTGACTTCATGAACGAAGCTCTGATTCGGGCACTTCGACAAGCTCAGTGACCGAATCACAATTCAACGTATAAACAACAAAAACATGGACAAAGGAAAAATTTATGCAGGCATTAGCGTAATGATAGGCCTGATAGTTATGGGAATCATGATTCCTGTAGCAGTAAACAAATACATGTCGTACACACGCACGGTAGATGTAAAAGGACTTTGCGAGCGCGAAGTAAAAGCCGATAAAGCCATTTGGCCCATCGTATTCAAGGTAATGGGCGATGACTTACCTGCTGTGAATGCACAAGTAGAGGCAAAAAACAAGAAAGTGTTGGAATTCTTAAAAAAAGGCGGCATAACAGATGCCGAGATTTCTGTATCGGCACCTAATGTATCCGATAAATTTGCCAACGAGTACGGCAATGACCGTTTGTATCGCTACGTATGCAAAAGCGTTATAACCGTATGTACCAACCAGGTTGACAAAGTAATTGAACTGATGGGCAAACAAGCCGAACTTATAAAAGAAGGTATTGTGGTGAATGCTTCAGAAAGTTGGGAGAACCCAACGGAATTTAAATTTGAGGGATTGAATGATTTAAAACCTTCGATGGTAGAGGAAGCCACCAAAAATGCCCGCGAAACCGCTGAAAAATTTGCCAAAGACTCCGAGAGCGAGTTGGGTAAGATTAAGCGCGCAAGCCAAGGTTCATTCTCTATCGAAAACCGCGACAGCAATACCCCACACATCAAACGCGTAAGAGTGGTGTCGTCCATTACGTACTATTTATCTAATTAAAGTCGCTTTGCAAGCAAAGCTCCGATGAATCGACTAATCGACTAATCGTTTTTTTCGATTATTCGGGCTTCGCCCTCATGATTTTGCTCACGCTCGGCATAACAAATAAATTTGTTCTGCTCTCGCTTACTCGCAAAATTCACCGATTCACCGATTTACCGATTCACCAAAAATTACTATCTTTGCGCCTGAAACTTAAACTATAAAGAAATGTCTGTACATAAAAGTGACGATATGCGTAAGGTAACTACCCATCGCTTATCGGAAATGAAACAAAGGGGCGAAAAAATTAGCATGCTAACAGCATACGATTTTTCTATGGCCTCTATTTTAGACCAAGCTGGTGTGGATGTTTTATTGGTAGGCGACTCGGCATCGAATGTGATGTGCGGTAACACTACCACCCTACCCATTACCTTGGACGAAATGATTTTTATGGCAAAAAGCGTTGCCAAAGCCGTAAAACGTGCCTTGGTTGTATGCGATATGCCTTTTGGTACCTACCAAGGAAACTCGTTAGAAGCGCTTTCGTCGGCCATCCGCATCATGAAAGAAACAGGTGCTGACTGTATTAAAATGGAAGGTGGCGAAGAAATTATTGAATCGGTACAACGTATTCTTTCGGCTGGCATTCCTGTAATGGGACACTTGGGATTGATGCCTCAATCCATTAATAAATATGGCACTTACGCTGTGCGCGCCAAAGAAGAAAGCGAAGCACAAAAACTAATTGCCGATGCTAAGTTGCTAGAAGAAGCAGGCTGTTTTGCCATTGTTTTGGAAAAAATTCCTGCTGCATTGGCACAAAAAGTAGCAGAGAGTGTAAACATTCCTATTATTGGCATTGGTGCTGGTGGCGGTGTAGATGGTCAGGTATTGGTAATGCACGACATGTTGGGCATTACACAAGGGTTCTCTCCTAGATTCTTGCGCAGGTACGCGGATGTATTTAGCGTGATAACCGAAGCGGTTGGCAACTACGTAGCCGACGTAAAAAGCGGCGATTTTCCAAACGAAAAAGAACAATATTAACAAAAAAAATCCTTGTGAATCACAAGGATTTTTTTATGCATAACTACAACAAAAAGAAGTACTAACGGATAGTCATAAAGCGACATTGGCTCCCGAAAAGGGAAGGGGCCCACGAAGTGGGAAGGATCGCTGATGACTATCCGTTAGTACGAATTATAAAGCAACATTCGCTCCCCAAAAGGGAAGGACCCACGAAGTGGGAAGGATCGCTTTATGACTATCCGTTAGTGCTAAATCTTCCTTTTTTACGAAATCTTCCTTATTATTGTTTGATGAAGCGTTGGGTTTGGGTACCTAATCGCAAAATGTACACACCTGCCGACAAATCGGCTACCTCTACTGCAGTAATCTCTTCGCCTTGTAGCATAACGGTTTTGCACAATTTACCGCTTATATTGTAAATATAGGCTTCGCCTTGTGGCAATTCGCCCGATTGAATATACAATACCGATGTGGCTGGATTTGGGAAAATGCTTAAGTCGGCGTATAGTTGCGACTCGTCTATATCGGTTAGTTTACCCGTTTCGAACTTACCCGTTTGGGTACCTAAGTTGATGGTACCTTTACCACATACATACGTTGTGCCGGCTTTGCTTTCTGACGATGATACGGTTAACTTGCCATTAACCACAATATCGGGGTTAGAAGATGAACCCGTTCCGTTTTCTACCAACAACTTTTTAATGGTTACATTGCCAGTAACAACAGGTTGAACATCGCCATTATCGGGAATCACCACGGTAGATGATGCGTTGGGCACCTTTCCTTGTTCCCAGTTACCACAATCATTCCAGTTGGTATTACCTGCATTACCGGTCCAGATGCTAGCACGGGTATCAGCGCGGTCGCTCATGGTACCTGTAACCGTGGCAGGTGCTTGATAAGCTACATTTACCCAACATTTTTGGCCTGCATTGGTATTAACCGTATTCCATACCTTCATGGCCACCCAACCGGTATAGGTAGGTGTATAGCTACCTGTAATGGTTTTGGTGCTGTTCTTTTTGTGTAATTGATTGCCATCTAGGTCGTAAAGTGCAAAGGTTACATCGTTACCTGTTTTTTCTTGATAAACGTTATAGCTAATTTTTTTGCCTTTTTCTACGTAAATTTTACCTACCAAACGTTGCTCGCAAGATTTTTCTGGCAATGCCCCGCCTTGACCCAACGAGTTACAGTGGCTATCGCCCAAATCATCGGCCATTTCCCATTCTTGTTGGGTTACTTTATTACGATATGGTTGATAGTTAGATTCATAAATAGGAGCCCAAACTGCGTAACCTAAACCTCCTTTTCCATCGGCAGGGGTAACACGCACGTTGAAACGACCATCGCCATACGCTGTACGTTCACCACTTGTACCACCAGAATAATCTTTTAATTGTACATTTCTAAAGTCGGTATCAATCCACACATCGTGAGCATTGGCGCCATCATCGGTAATAGCAATAATAGCCTTGCCCGAACGTTCAATTACCAACAAATCTTCGTCTTGCCAACGTACTTTATAATCACCATATTTAAAGGCAAGGTTTTGGTGGCACCAAATTAAGTTTTTAAGATAATTACGCATGGGAAGCGACTTTTCGTCGGCAGGCATGTGATTCCAACGATTTTCGTTACTAAACTCAAACAAGTCTTCCATAAAGACACTGATGTTTCCATCCATAGCCATAATGGTGGCATACGCCATACCCATGCGTTGGTTATAAGGATCTGCGTGTCCGCCCATTTCATTGTCAGTATCCCAACCAGTTTGTTCTTTTTGGGGGCTATCATAATTATATGTAGGACGGAAAGTATCATGGCTATTGATATAATTTAAAGAGCGATGCACACGTTGACCGTCGGCATAATCGTTGTAACGCATGCCAATTTGTTCGCCAACCACAGCACCAATATTTCCGCCACCATTTCCGTCTATCACACCATTTTTTATAGCGCCACGCAAAGGTACATCGTAACCACCCATCATAAACTCGCTACCACCATTTGCATATTGTACCTTCTGACAATAGCCATCTATTTCACCTTTACTACCTATAAATTCGCCTACATTAAACATATCCTGACCACCTTTACACCAATCGGGCAAGACATACATCAAATTATACAAAAAGTCTTGTTGCGCCCATTCTGGGAAGTGTTTCACAGCATCCCAACGAATACCATCTATTGCGGTTTGTTTTTTAAACCACATAAGCCAAGCACGTGCTTGGTCGCGCATGTAGTTTTTATCCTGTACAGGATTATATCCTTTTACATTTGAACTTTGTCCGTAGGCACCTTCGTAGTAACAAACGTCTGGTCCAAACCAGCCTGCACACCAATCACCATCATTGCTTAAATGACCTTCGTTGGCATGAAAATTATGCCAGTTTTTGGGCCAACGGCCTTTACGATTCCAATAATCGGTTTGACCACCATCTACATAAGGTGTTTCGTAACATACGTAACGGAAGTTCTTGTACGTACCATCGTACGCTTTAGGGTCTTCACCACCAGCAGCACCGTTTTCGCCACCTGCACCGTCCACGTGATTAAGAACCACATCGGCTATCACTTCAATGCCATTGGCGTGCATCACGGCTATCATACGGAGTATGTCGTCTTTGGTTCCAAAGTGGGTTGTGGTAGCTCCCTTTTGGTATTTATCGCCCAAATCGTACGCATCAAAAGGAGAATAACCCACGGTGAACGAAGCACCTTGTTTGTTTTTTACAAAAGGTGGTACCCAAACGGCATTGATGCCGGCTTCTTTTAAGCGGGGAGCAAGTTCTGTTAAATAGTTGGCATAGGAACTAACAAAATTCCAATTTTCAAAATCCCACCAAAAAGCTTGCAATACAATTTTCTTTTCGGGGTCGGCAGCACGCATGGGAAGCGTACAAAACAAGGCTAGAACAGCCCATAACACAAGTCGTAGTGTTCTTTTCATAGTAAAGGTAAGGTTCAGATTATAAGGTTATTGATTGTTTTTTGTTTTTTTAATGCAAATTAGTATTTAGGAAGATGCTACGTACATAAAAATGTGTACTTTTGCGCACCTAAACTAGACTATTGTTTTTGCACCAAGTATATCGTGCAAATATAAAAAAAATCTTTTAGATCTCTTAACATGAATTGGAAAAAAATCATTGCCATTTGGGCACTAGGAAGCGTTCTATCCCTTGGCACAGCAAGTGCACAAAGTTACCTAGCCACTAAAACCTTGTTGGATTCGGTAAAAGTTAACAAACTACACGGTACCGCCGAAGCGCTTTTAAAAGTAGAGCAAACCGACAATTTTAAAGTAGAATTAGATGCCAACATTGAATTAATTTACGCCTTTACCAAACATAAATTGCGTTTTGCGGGTAACGTGGCATACAATACTACCGATATTTACGACAATGGTAACAAAGGTTTCTTCTATTTGGGTGGTGATTTTTTTCAGTTTAACATAGAAAAAGACAAACGCGAAAAAACCAAGCAATTCTTTTCTGTTTTTGCTACGTACCAATACGATTATTGCCGCGACTTGCACGACCGCGCCATGCTAGGTGCCAGCGTTACATGGCAACCCTTGCGCGAGCACCCCAACATGTTTATTGAACCTAGCGTGGGTTTAATGGCGGGTATGCAGTACTGGCGCGTTATTAAACAACCTACCAACTTAGACCTTTACAACAACTACCTACCCACCATTTTGGGCAACGACGAAGATGTACAAAAAGTAAAAGAGTACGTTGGTGCCGATGCTGCTGGTTACAGAATGCAATGGGATACTCGTTTAATGGCTTCGGTACACTTTGGTGGCGAATGGGACCGCATTGCCCTTAATATACACGCCATGATAGCCCAACCATTATGGCCTCAATTTAAAGAAGATCCTAGCATGGATGCCTTATTGGCCAAAATAGACAAATACAGATTAGACAACCAACTTATTCCAGAAGAGGTGATTATGACAGACGAAGCGGCAAGACACCAAAAATACGACTTTGAAGGTTGTATGAATCCAAGGGCGCTTCCACTGATTACTGCCAAAATTGGCCTTAATGTTCGCATTTGGAAAAAGCTATCGGCCGTTACTCGTTTTGAATTCTTATGGGACGGCGGACAAGTTCCTACCTATTCTACCCACCTTACTTACTGCTTTACCCAAGGTTTAAGCTACAGTTGGTAATTTCTTAATAAAACAATCTTATTGAGAGGGCGAACTATATTTGTCGCCCTCTTTTTTTATATCACCTATTATATATAAAAAAAAATATGTATCTTTGCTACTCATATTGATAAGATTACATGACACGTATCTATACATTACTAATTGCCTTGTTTGTTTGCACCGTTGCGTTTGCCCAATTTGACCAAAAAGCAGCCTTACAATCGCTAAACGATTTACGCGATGAGGGTTGCAATTGTGGCAATGAAATGATGCGTCCCGCCTCTAAATTATTATGGGACGACGATTTGGCAGATATTGCTCGCATCTATGCCGCTCAACTATCGGCCGCTAACAAAGGCAAAAACGAGTACATTTATTTAAGCCACGTGGGCACAGATGCTACTACTACAGAAGACCGACTAATAGCCAACGATTACCAAGCCAAAGCTTGCGTTGAAAACATAGCCTATTTAAAGGGAAATTTTGACATGGTATTAGACCATTGGTTAAACAATCCTCAATCTTGCAAAAACCTGCTAAACAGAAAGATGACCTATGTAGGCATTGCACAGCGAGGCGATTTTTGGGTTATTTTAATGGCTATTCCACAAAAAAACGCACATTAAACATTAAACACTAAACAATAAACATCATGCAAACTATTGACAATTTCAACTTTGCCGGCAAAAAGGCAATTGTTCGCGTTGACTTCAACGTACCTTTGGATGAAAACGGTAAAATTACCGACGACACCCGTATTCGTGGCGCACTTCCTACCTTGAAAAAAATCTTGGCAGACGGTGGTAGCGTAATCATTATGTCGCACATGGGCAAACCAAAAGGCAAAGTGAATGCTAAATATTCGTTGAGCCAAATTGTAGACGCTGTAGCAGAAAAATTGGGCGTTAAAGTAAATTTTGCTGACGACTGCGCTAAAGCTGCTGACGCTGCTGCTGCTTTGCAACCTGGCGAAGCTTTGTTGCTAGAAAACTTACGTTTCTACGGCGAAGAAGAAGGCAAACCTGTAGGCATCGACAAAGAAGATCCTGCTTACGAAGATGCTAAAAAAGCCATGAAAGCTTCTCAAAAAGAATTTGCTAAAACATTGGCTTCTTACGCAGATTGCTACGTAAACGATGCATTTGGTACTGCTCACCGCAAACACGCTTCTACTGCTGTTATTGCTGATTACTTTGACGCAGACAACAAAATGTTGGGCTACTTGATGGAAAAAGAAGTACAAGCTGTTGATAACATTTTGAGCAACATCAAACGTCCTTTCACCGCTATTATGGGTGGTTCTAAAGTTTCTACCAAAATCGGTATCATCGAAAACTTGATGGACAAAGTAGACAACCTAATTCTTTGCGGTGGTATGACTTATACTTTCGCTAAAGCACAAGGTGGTCAAATTGGTAAATCTATCTGCGAAGACGACAAATTGCAATTGGCATTGGATATTATTGAACAAGCTAAAGCAAAAGGCGTAAACTTGGTATTGGGTACCGACTGTGTTGCTGCTGACGATTTCTCTAACGACGCTAACACCCAAGTTGTTCCTGCTAACGCTATCCCAGAAGGTTGGGAAGGTTTGGACGCTGGTCCTGACACTCAAAAAGCATTTGCAGCTGCTATCGAAGGTGCTAAAACCATTTTGTGGAACGGCCCTGCTGGTGTATTTGAATTTGACAACTTTACCGCTGGTTCTCGCGCTATTGCCGAAGCTATTGCTAAAGCAACTGCAGACGGTGCCTTCTCGTTGATTGGTGGTGGCGACTCTGTTGCTTGCATCAACAAATTCGGTATGGCAGACCAAGTATCTTACATCTCTACTGGTGGTGGTGCTTTGTTGGAAGCTATCGAAGGTAAAGTACTTCCAGGCGTAGCTGCTATTAAAGGATAAGAAATGTACTACATATTTTTTCTAATCTATTGATTGAAAAAAAATAATAGAAAATCATGGGATTTGTTAAATCCCATGATTTTGTTATAAACGAACGTTAGCTACACAATCTAAACCTATGAAAAAACTAAATTTATTTACCCTATCTCTTCTATTCTTTTCTTTCACAAATTTATGGAGTACAAATTTGAAAGAATCTGTAGCCATAATAAGACATGATAATCCTACTTTGGATTCTTTATACAACCAATTGGGATTAACCCTACAAAACAATGGTTTTATTACTGCAGGTAAAACGCTACGCAACTATGAAAAATCTTTTGGCTCTGGTTTTATTTACCAAGCAAACTCTGGGAATACATACGTAGTAACCAATCAACACGTAGTATCAAATGTCGATGCTGTATCTTTACAAATCAATGTAAATGGAAAAAATACAACATTTACAAATTGTCCTGTTTTGTATGCGCACCCTAACATAGACCTTGCTTTGATTCAAGTTCCAGAATCCATATCTAACAAGGCTTTAAAAATATACGCATCATCTATAAAAGATGGTCAAGAAGTCTTTTCTGCAGGTTATCCGGGAATTGGAGACAAACCTCTTTGGCAATTAGGCAAAGGAGTTATATCAAACAAAGAGGTAAATACAGGAACTTTTGGAAACAAAGATTCTCTATTAGTTATTCAACATACTGCACAAGTAGATGCAGGAAACTCTGGAGGCCCTTTATTAACAAAACAACCTAATGATTCTACTTACTATGTAGTGGGCGTGAATACATGGAAAGTACGTTTACGTGAAAATACAAATTTCTCAATAAGAACTACAGAATTAGAACAAGTAATCAATTGGTATGAAAACAAGCAACTGCCTGATAGTACCACTTTTGATGAGGCCACACAAGAATTTATAAATTCGTTAAAAGAGGATTATATTGCTGTCGCTCCATACATTTCTATGTCGTATATTTTATCATTGTCAAGTGATGAGATAGCATACATGTTAAAGAATTCCAGAAAAGAAATCTATCATGCAATTAGAAATATAGATCCTAAAACTGGACTTAAATTGATGGTAGCCAATGAATTGTGCAATAAAATCAACTCCAATAATGGAAATATTCTATTAGAGAACGCAACTATAATTAGCCCAAAACAAGGTAAATGCGAACTATTGATAAACAAGAAAAGTCTGTGTTTTGTTTTAGAGCAAACGGCAAATGGCTGGAAAGTTGTACAAATTATAAACACTAAGGCAAAGACTAAAAAGAAACAATCACAATTAGTTAATACAGAAAGCAAAGCCTATGGAATTGACAAATCTAAATATACTAATTTTGTAGAGTTAGGTCTCTCCTTACCTATTGCAGATAAACAATTGTGTGGTTTAAACATTGCTTATCATTTTTCATATTTTACGTATGGTTTAGTTGGATTAAACATGGATATTAACCAATATAAGGTGCCTAATGCATATTTTCCCGGCCATCCATACTATGATGGAGAATCGGAGAAAAACGCCTTTGGTTTTGGTTTTAATTTTGATTTAGGTGCACAAGTCCCAGTAGCATTAAAACAATTTAGAATCACCCCATACGCATTAGCAAGCGCAGGAACAGGAAAATATCCTATTTCACATGAGAATTCAACAGTCCCATTTTATGTTGGTACCCGTTGCGGTAGTCGATTTGGTTATGAATTTCATAATGAATTACAATTATATCTAGCATTGGAATATAATTATAGACATATCCTTAATGAATCTAATGTGGGTAACGATTTTCCACATCATTTATTCTTAAAAGTAGGTTTAGAGTGGTAATAAACAAATATAATGATGAAAAAAATAGTTTTACTTTTTACTATGGTATGTTTAGGAACAACCATATGCATAGCAGACAACGATGGTTATAATAGTTGTATCATTGAAACGGCAAGTGGCGATACCATTGAATGCTTAGCTAAATTAAATTTTTTCTCACTGAGCTATAAAATTAATCCAAATGATAAAGCTCAAAAATTAAAACCGGCAGAAGTGCGTTTTGCGACATTTTGCGAAAACGACACTTGTTTCATTTGGTCAGGTCTTCCTATTGTGATGCCAGACAAAGCGCTTAAAGGCAAGACAAAAGGTATGAGCAGAGGATTTCATCAGTTTCTAGTAAATCCCAAAGAAGCTAAATTAGCTATTTCTACAATGTTACAACTGGTAGGAGGAAATGTTTATACTAATGTGTATTTCTTTTATAAACCTGGTGATAATTTTTGCACATTAGCATTTATACCTATAAATTATGATAAGTCCAGTATGGCTAAGAAGGCATCCCAAGTGTATATGTCAGATTGTCCTACTATTATGCAATATGTACAAAACAAGAAAACACGTATCAAAGATATGGACGATTTTTATGCATTATACAATGAGTATATAAATTGTGTGGAAGACTAAAGAAATTCAATTATACAAAACCTCCGTAGTGATATGAACCCCGAAAGTTAGACAAAAAACTTTCGGGGTTTTTATGTCAAAAAAATACAAGAAACATGGATATGCAGAACGATTGAAATATATGCATATGTTAGAAGATGGATATTCTATTAAATACATAGGTACACAT
>JAFOFC010000051.1 GCA_017387515.1 Paludibacteraceae bacterium | reverse complement strand
GGTCGGGATTTACACATACAAAAACTACAAAATGTGAACTCGCTTCGCTCAAACAACACATTTTGCTTAACGTTTTTGCACATATAAATCTTTTTCCGACCTCCACCAAATGTCGTCAGATTGAATCGCCTAAACGCCTCAACGGCTAAACATAGCGCAGCGATTTTGTTTCGGCCTGTCGAAGGGTGTTTGGGTATAATAAAAGCGGTCACGTCGATAGGTTCAGTGACCGCTTTCTATTTTAGCGCAATATACAAGCGACTAGTGACAATTGACAGTCATTAAGTAGCGTTCGGCTTCGATGGCGGCTTTGCAACCACTGCCTGCCGAGGTAATGGCTTGACGGTAGGTTGGGTCGGCTACGTCGCCTGCCGCAAAAATACCTTCGATGTTGGTTTTGGGCGATGAACCTTGGGTGATGATGTAGCCAACTTCGTCGGTTTCTATGTAGGGTTTAAATACTTTAGAGTTGGGTTGGTGACCAATGGCCAAAAAGAAACCGTCAATATCAATGTGTACATTTTCTTCGCCTTCTTCGCCTTTGTTTTTTACCAAGTTGGCACCTTCTACCACGCCATCGCCTGTTAGGCCTATGGTTTGATGCTTGTATAAAATGGTGATGTTTTCTTTGTTTTTAACCCTGTCTTGCATTACTTGCGATGCGCGTAATACATCACGACGCACAATTAAATAGACGTGTTTGCAAAGCGACGATAGGTACATAGCCTCTTCGCAAGCCGTGTCGCCTCCGCCTACGACGGCCACTACTTTCTTTCTGTAAAAGAACCCGTCGCAAGTTGCGCATGCTGAAACACCAGAACCGGCGTACTTGGCTTCGTCTTCTAGTCCAAGGTATTTAGCCGATGCACCTGTTGCAATAATAACGGTGTGTGCCAAAAGAGTGGTAGTGCCATCAATAGTAACTTTGTATGGTTTTTCAGAAAAGTCTACTTCGGTAGCAATGCCCCAACGAATATCGGCTCCAAAGCGTAAGGCTTGTTGGCGCAAATCGTCCATCATTTGTACACCGGTTGTGCCTTGTGGATAGCCTGGAAAGTTTTCTATCTCGGTAGTGGTGGTTAGTTGTCCACCTGGTTGGATACCTTCGTAAACCACAGGGTTAAGACCAGCGCGCGATGCATAAATAGCGGCAGTAAGTCCGGCAGGACCCGAACCCAATATAAGACAGTTTATAATGTTTTGTTCCATGGTAATTAACGGATATCGATTACTTGTGCTTTAGGATATTTGTTTAAGTCAAATAGCAATTCTTTTTCGCTATAATTTTTATTGGTTTCAATTTTTAGGATGTCGACGGTATTGGTCATGCCATTTTTGCCATACGTAGTAATTTGCATGGGGAAGTTATTGCTAAGGTCTATTTTTAGCGATAGACGATGAAAATCTTCTGCCTTGTCTTCGGGATACAAACTAACGATGGCTATTTTTTTGCCATTTTCGGTAACGTACTCGGGTTGGGGAATTTTAAATCCTTCGCTATAGCTGCTCATTATTTGGGTAGGATCCATGTCTTTTACATCCTCGTTAGACGGACTGCTGATGGTAATTTCGTTTACATCGGGTTGGTAGATGTACAAATTGGTGCCATCAAAGTTCATGGTGGCAAACGATGTGCTAAGTACAAACCGTTTGTCGCGCGTTTTTAGCGTTCCGTTTACGCTTTGACTTTGACCCGTTTGTGCGTCGTCAATACTAATTTTTAACGAGATTTCGGTACCTGTAGAGTTTTTGTAGATACTAGATGTTTTGTCGAGCAAGGCTACGGCTTCTTGGTTTACTTCAGCAAAAAGCAAACTAGCAAAGCAACACAAAAGGGCAATGATTCCAAGTTTTTTCATATTATTTCTTTTTTTGTACCGACCATCCAAACTTGCCGATACGGTTTCCTAACTGATAGTATTGACCGTGGCTATAGGCCAAAAGTTTAGCGGCTTCTAGGTCAAAAGCATCGGTTTTGGGGTCGATGTACTTGGTGTCGGCTTGTATGTTTACCACCTTAGCAATAAACATATCGTGTGTGCCCAACTCTTTAATTTCTACTACCTCGCATTCAATGTTTAGGGGCGATTCTACAATAATCGGTGCCTTAACGCACTGAGCAGGGGCAGCGGTTAGCTTCATTTCTTCAAATTTATTAAAGTCTTTGCCCGATTTTACACCGCACCAGTCGGTGGCATACGCCAAAGCTTCGGTGGTTAAATTAAGCACAAAGCAACCGCTGTTTTTTATGATGTTGTACGAATGGCGCGATTTGCGTACCGATATGTAGCACATGGCTGGATCGGAGCAGATGGTGCCAGTCCAACTAACGGTTAAGATGTTGTAATCTTGTGGCGTCTCTCCGCAACTTACCATAAGGGCAGGCAAGGGGTAGATAAGTGTACCTGGTTTCCAGTTTACTTTGCTCATTTTAAAATACAATCTTCGCGGTTAATAACACGTTCGCAGTAGTGGCATTTTACGGTTCCTTTTTCTGCATCCAATAGGTGGAAACGTGTAGCAATGTGTTCTTTGTTGGTTACGCACATAGGATTGACGCATTGTAGTACATCTACAATATCGTTGGGCATAGAAAGTCTAACTTTTTCTACTACCTGATAATCTTTGATGATGCTAATGTGTGCGTTGGGTGCTAAAATAGCCAACTTGTTTAGTTCTTCGGGTTGCAAGTACCTATCGGCAATTTTTAATACACCTTTGGTGCCTAACTTTTCGCTGCGTAGGTTGTTGCCAATGGTAATTTTGTCTTCGGTTTCGTCTAGGTGCAACAAACTAACCACCTTAAACAAACGGTTAGCAGGAATATGGTCAATTACGGTGCCGTTTTCTAGGGCACGCACAATGAGTTCTGTTTTACTTGCTTTCATATTATTTATAACTGTTGCTTGTCACTTGTGATTTGTTGCTTGTCACTCAATATACGAGCGACAATTGACTAGTGACATTACACTAATCCTAAAATGGAACAGATAACGGCCTGACGGGCGTATACCCCGTTTTTGGCTTGCTCAAAATAGTATGCCTTTGGATTGTCGTCTACGTCTTCGGCAATTTCGGTAATGCGAGGAAGTGGATGCAAAATGCGCAAATTATCTTTGGTGCCCTCTAGCATAGAATTGTGTAGCGAATACGTATTACGTACTTTCTCGTATTCAACAGGGTCGGTAAAACGTTCTTGTTGCACGCGAGTCATGTACAAAATATCCGTTTCGTTTAAGATACGATTCATGTCTTCGTATTCGTGGTATTCAATGCCGTTTTCTTTGCAGAATGCACGGTATTGTTCGGGCATACGAAGTTCGGGAGGCGATACAAAGTTATACCTTGGGTTAAAATAGCGCATGGCCATTAAAAGCGAGTGTACGGTACGACCATATTTTAGGTCGCCTACCATACTTAAGGTAAGGTCGGTAAGTTTGCCTTGTGTTTTTTTGATGGAATACAAATCGAGCATGGTTTGTGTGGGGTGCTGGTTGGCACCGTCGCCTGCGTTAATAACAGGTACTCCTGCCACTTCCGATGCGTATCGAGCGGCTCCTTCTACGGGGTGACGCATAATAATAAGGTCTACGTAGTTACTTACCATCTTAATGGTGTCTTTTAGGCTTTCGCCTTTAGACGAGCTAGACGTAGCTGCATCCGAGAAACCAATTACCCTTCCGCCTAGTCGGTTTACGGCAGTTTCAAAACTTAGGCGGGTGCGGGTAGAGGGTTCAAAAAACAAGGTGGCCACCAACTTGCCTTCTAGTAGGCGTGTGTTGGGATTTTTTTCAAATTGTTCGGCCAAATCCAAAATATGCAAAATATCATCTTTGCTATAATCGGTAATGGATACTAAACCGTTGCTTTTCATATTTTTGTGTTTAGTTGTTTATTCAATGCTTTGCATTTCATGAAATTTCTCGTGACTCGGCATAGTCAAGTAAACTTGCCTCTGCGCTCGCTACTTGAAATTTTTGGCGATTAAACTAATTTGTGGATAACCAATCCCGAACGCAATTTAGGTTCAAACCATGTGGTTTTAGGTGGCATGATGTTGCCGGTATCGGCAATGTCAATAAGTTGTTTCATCGAAACAGGGTATAGTGCCAAGGCAACTTTCATTTCGCCGCTGTCTACGCGTTTTTTCAATTCGCCTAAACCACGAATACCGCCTACAAAGTCGATGCGTTTGTCGCTGCGTAGGTCTTTGATGCCCAAAATTTCGTCCAAAATTAGGTTTGACGAAATGGTAACGTCTAGCATGCCAATGGGGTCGTTATCGTTGTAAGTACCTTGTTTGGCGGTTAACGAATACCATTTGCCACTTAGGTATAGCGAGAAGTTGTGAAGCGCGTTGGGTTTGTAAATTTCTTCGCCCATTTCTTTTACATCAAAGTTGGCTTCTAATGCGTTAAGGAATGCTTCGTCAGAAAGTCCATTTAAATCTTTTACTACGCGGTTGTAGTCGATGATGTTTAGTTGGTTATCGGGGAAACATACAGCCAAGAAGTAGTTGTATTCTTCGTCGCCTTGGTGGTTAGGATTTTGTCTGCGTTTTTCGTCGCCTACCAAAGCAGCTGCAGCACTACGGTGGTGACCATCGGCAATGTACATAGAAGGAATTGCGGCAAATAGTTCGGTAATGCGAGCAATGGTAGCTTCGTTGTCAATTACCCAAAAATGGTGACCAAAACCATCGGGAGCTACAAAGTCATACTCAGCGGGTTTGCTGGTAACTTCGGCTACAATGGCGTCTAGTTCGTCTTGGTGAGGGTATGCAAAGAATACGGGCTCAATGTTGGCGTTGTTTACACGCACGTGTTTCATACGGTCTTCTTCTTTGTCGCGACGGGTAAGCTCGTGTTTTTTGATGTTACCGGTCATATAATCTTCTACGGCTGCGCAAACAACCAAACCATATTGGGTTTTGCCGTTCATGGTTTGTGCATATACGTAGTAATTTTCTTTGTTGTCTTGTACCAACCAGCCGTTGTCTTGGAATTTTTGGAAGTTTTCGGCGGCTTTGGTGTATACGGCAGGATCGTGTTCGTCGGTGCCTACAGGAAAGTCAATTTCTGGTTTGATGATGTGATACAACGATTTTTCGTTACCTTCTGCTTCGGCGCGGGCTTCTTCAGAGTTTAATACGTCGTATGGACGAGAAGCTACTTGCTCTACAAGTGCTTTGGGAGGGCGAATGCCCTTAAAAGGTTTAATAACTGCCATATTTTATATGTATTTTGATATAAGTACGCAAATTTAGTAAAAAGTTGATAGTTGAGAAAGGAGAAAGGAGATTTTTTTTAAGTCACAAGTCGAAAGTCGAAGGTCGAATTTTGCGAGTTAGTGAGAGCAATGATAAGCTTGCTTAATCATTGCCGAGCGGGAGCAAAATCATGAGCGAAGCGAATAAAGTCGAAAGTAGGGACGCACGGTCGTGCGTCCGTAGTTCAAAATCGCATTGCATCGCCTCAACTTCAATTCGGTCCCTGAGCTTGTCGAGTTTCTTGAGCAGCGAGAGCAGAAGCAATGCTTGCATTGATTATGCCGAGTCGCAAAAGAAATATTCAAGGGCCCGAACCACTGCCTTTTCGTTTCGGCGCTTCATTCAAAGCCTACGCTCTTCGCGGCATTTTTGCTTTTCCTCGCTAAAAATGCGATGTCCGCTTCGCTTCTTAACGCATTTTTTTTAACGCTCGTCATACACAAAAATGTATCTCCGCTCAATCACGATGTCTTTTCATTGAATCGCCTCACCGCCTCACCGATTTCTTAGGGAACCAACCTTTTTCTACGCGTTTTTTTTGTTCAAATAGTTCTAAGATGCTCCAAAACGAAGAAAAGGCTACCACACCTAAAAGCGTTGACCAAATAAAGGAATTGACCCACAATGATGCGCCTACAAAAAGTATGCCTGCTAGGGCAAACATCCACCAGCATTTGGTGCCTAAGTGGTATTCTGCTTTGATTACAATGGGGTGGAATAGTCCTATAATTAGAAAGGTGGCGGCGCCAATAATAAGTCCGGTGTAGTTCATGGGTAAGTAATTTGTGGGTTAATTTATGGTGGAGCAAAGGTAATGAAATTATTTTTTTTATTTTTCTCCTTTCTATTTGCTCTTTTCTCAATTTTTTATCTATTTTTGCAGTGCTTTTGGAAAGATGCCAGAGTGGTCGAATGGGCCGCACTCGAAATGCGGTGTACGGGTAACTGTACCGGGGGTTCGAATCCCTCTCTTTCCGCAAATACAAATAAAAAATAGGTGCCAAGTTTACTTGAGCACCTATTTTTTATTTGTATTTGCATCGCCCCGCGCAGCGGGCGAGGGATCTTTGAGCAACGATAGTTGCGAAAAAATCCCTGAAAGAGATTTGCATCGCCCCGCGCAGCGGGCGAGGGATCTTTGAGCAACTTTAGTTGCGAAAAAATCCCTGAAAGAGATTTTAATTTGCATCGCCCCGCGCAGCGGGCGAGGGATCAACTATCCTTTAAATGAAAATCTACCAACCCCTGAAGTGGGTCTTTGTCTATGCGGCCAATGCAAAAGTGGTGTTTGCTGGCTAAGTTGTGCAATATATCGGAAAAATAAAAAGCAATAGAGCCTGTAAAGTTTACGGGAAGTTCTTGGTAGGGGTATTGTTTTACATTGCGCTCAATGAAACTTTCTAGTGCACCATATACCATATTGTATACTTCTGGTACGGCCATGTGTTTAGCGATAAAAGGCCCAAACGAGGCTAAAAAACGGTTGGGTAGGGGCTGACGATATACTTTTTCTATCACATCCATCATGCCTAAACCGTATGTTTGCTCAAAATCGGTTTTTACTTCATCGGGCAATTGATTCTTAAAAAGATTGCCCATAAGTAGTTTTCCTAGTACGGCGCCGCTACCTTCGTCGCCCAAAATAAATCCTAACGCAGGCACGTTCCAGCTAATGTTGCCGTTTTTATAAAGGCATGAGTTTGAGCCTGTTCCAAGGATGCAAGCTATACCGTCTTGGTGTTTGCATAAACCGCGGGCTGCGCCTAAAAGGTCGGAGGCTATTTCTATCTTTATATCCCCAAATACGGCCTGTAGGGCTTGTTTTACCACATCGTTTTTTTCTTGGTTAGCACAACCTGCTCCGTAAAAATATACTTCGGTGATAGTTTGCGAAAGATTGGGTACTAACTGGGTGCGCAACGTATTTTCGATGGTATCGCTATCCATAAAAATAGGATTGATGCCATCGGTTTTTATTACGTGCATGGGATTTTCTGCTACAGCCCATGCTGTTTTGGTAGATCCGCTGTCTGCTACAAGTTTCATGCGTTGATAATGGTTAAAGGGATGGTAGCAATAAGTTTTTCAAACTCCATTTCAAAGTTAGGGGTAAGGATGTTTTTACCTATGGCATTTTTGATGTCGTCTATCGACCAAAATTTGCCATCGGCTACCTCTTCTATATCGGGGGTAATTGGGCCATCGTATACGGTGTAATAGGCGTTTACCAATTCGTATTCGGTGGTGGAACGGTAAGGGTAGGTAAATAGGGGTAGCATGGTGGCTTGGGTAATGCCTAATTCTTCGCGTACCTCGCGTTTGAGTGCTTCTTGGATAGTTTCGCCCGCATCTACGTGTCCGCCAACGGCGGTATCCCACTTGCCTGGTTGAACGTCTTTGGTAAGGGCTCGCTTTTGTAAGTACAGCTGTCCTTGGCTGTTAAAAACATGCAAATGCACTACGGGGTGCAACCAAAAGGTGCCCGAATGGCATTCCTTGCGTGTGGCGGTGCCAATTACCTGACCACTTTCATCAACTAATGGAAATAATTCTTCTTTCATAAAGCAAATGTACAAAAAAATGGCCGATTGTAATCAAAGTATGGGGTAGAATAGTTGTTTTCTTGCTATCTTTGTTTTATGAAAGAAAAGCAAAGGGTTTTGTTAGGGATGAGTGGCGGCACGGATAGTTCTGTGGCGGCACTCTTGCTGCAAGATGCTGGTTACGAAGTGGTGGGTGTTACGTTTCGTTTCTACGAGAAGGATGGTAGTACCGAGTATTTGGACGATGCGCGCCTGTTGTGTGATCGCATGGGGATACAGCATATTGTTTCAGACCAGCGTGAAATTTTTCAATCCACTATTATCGACTATTTTATAGCTGAATACATGGCGGGGCATACGCCTGTGCCTTGTACCCTTTGCAATAACTACTTAAAGTGGCCTTTGCTTCGTCAAATAGCCGATGAAATGGACATTTTTTACTTAGCAACGGGTCACTATGTTCAGAAACAAAATATAGATGGTTTTTGGCACATCGTCAATGGTGTTGACGAGGATAAAAACCAATCGTTTTTCTTGTGGGGCTTGCCGCAGGATATTATGGAGCGCATGATTTTACCGTTAGGTGCACTGACCAAACAGCGTGTTCGTGAAATTGCCCAAGAGCGAGGTTTTATAAAAGCAGCCCATAAAAAAGATAGCCTTGGCGTATGCTTCTGTCCGATGGATTATCGTTCTTTTCTGAGTGATAATGTTCCATCAGAGGCTATTCAGAAGGGTAAGTTTGTTGATACGATGGGGAATTTTATAGGTTGGCACCAGGGCTATCCGTTTTATACCATTGGTCAACGGCGAGGTTTGGGAATCAACCTTAATAAGGTAGTTTTTGTAAAGGAGATTGTGCCGGCAGAAAACAAAGTAGTACTTGGCGATTTGAAGTCGTTAGAGCGCACGCAGATGCGCCTAAAGGATTGGAACATGATCAACCCTTCGCTGCTTTTAGGCCAAGAGGATGTAATCGTAAAGATTCGCTATCGGAAACAAGAAAATCGCTGTACCGTTACGCTTCAGCCCGATAACACCTTGCTGGTTTGCCTGCACGAACCTTTAACAGCCATCGCACCCGGCCAGGCCGCCGCGTTTTATCGTGGAGAGGTGCTGCTAGGTGGGGGGATTATTGTGTAGAATCGCTGATTTTTGTATAAAAAAGACTGTCAAAAATATTTGGCAGTCTTTTTTTATGGCTGTCTTGATTTGGCTTGGATGGGGTATGTTTTTGGAAAAATGCAGAAAATGGGGTAAAATGTTTTGGAAAAATGCAAAAAAACAGTAAAAATGTTTTGGAAAAGTGCACAAAAGTACATATTTTTGCTTTGAAAAAATGTAACTGATATGTTAGAAAGAAAGATTTTAAAGTATATAGAATGGTTCTACAAGGCAAATAAAGGTGCTTTGTTGCTTACTGGTGCTCGTCAAATAGGTAAGACTTATTCTGTTAGACACTTTGCGAAGAAAAATTTCAAGAGTTTTATACAGATTGACTTTGTAAAGACGCCTGAGGCTATAGCTATATTTGCAGATGCAAAAGGTAGTGATGAAATATTGTTGAGATTATCTGCCTTTACTAGCGAACCTTTAATTCCTGGCGATACATTAATCTTTTTTGATGAAGTGCAAAAATGTCCAGAAGTAGTTACTGCAATAAAATATCTTGTGGACGATGGCAGGTATAGATACATCTTAAGTGGTTCTCTTTTGGGAGTAGAATTAAATAATCTTAGATCTGTGCCTGTTGGTTATATGGATATTATAGAAATGTTTCCATTAGACCTGGAGGAGTTTATGTGGGCAGTGGGGGTGAAAAATGAAGTGATTGAAAATTTAAGAACAGCCTGGGAACAAAAGACTCAGGTAGATGATTTTGTTCATCAAAAGATTATGGAGGTTTTTAGATTGTATCTTATAGTTGGTGGTATGCCAGCTGCTGTGGTAGCATATAAAGCTAATAGTAATTTACAAGAAGTAATGGAGAGTCAGAATGGTATTATTAGATTATATAAGAAGGATATATCACAATATGATAATGAAAGACAACTGAGAATTAAGGAAGTATTCGATCTAATACCGCCCGAGTTAAACGCTAAGAGCAAAAGATTTTTCATTAAAAGTATAAATGAAAAGGCTAGGGTAGAGATGTATGATGATGAATTCTTGTGGCTTAAAGATGCGGGTGTGGCTATACCAGTATATAATATTGAAGAACCTAAAATTCCTTTAAAATTAGCATCGTCAAGATCTCTTTTTAAATTATTTTCTAACGATACAGGTTTGTTGGCATGTCAATATTCTGGTGGAATTCAACTAAGAATCCTAACCGGTGATGATGCTATAAATTATGGATCTATATATGAGAATGTGGTGGCGCAGGAACTAAAAGCGCATGGTTTTGAAGATATTTATTATTATAATAGCAAGAAGTTTGGAGAAGTAGATTTTGTTACCGAATTAGGAGGTGGTATTTTCCCGATAGAGGTTAAATCGGGCAAAAATTATTCAAGACATAGAGCATTAAATAATATTCTTGACCACGGGGAATATACAATACCCAATGCATTGGTGTTGTGTAATGATAATCTAAAAGTAGAAGATAAGATTGTTTATGCTCCTATCTATATGATTATGTTTATTCATAAAGAAAAGGTTATAGATGTTACCTATACATTAGATCTTAGTGGACTTTAGAACTTTTTAGTTTTGTATATAATAGACTGTCAAATATTTGGCAGTCTTTTTTTTGTGTGTTTTGAGTGGTAGACACAATTTGGCAGAGTGTAGTTGTATTTTTGCTAAAAATAGTTGATACTGTCTTTTATAAATGATAAATTTATAGTCGCAAAATATAACTCTTATGGCAAAACAAAACACAGCTTTGTTGTTGAGTCGATATATTTGGTTGATTGATACCATATCGTCGGCTGGATATATTACACGAGACGAGATAGACAGACGTTGGTCTCGTTCTGCGTTAAGCGAAGGAGAAAGTGAAATTCCTGAGCGCACTTTTCATCGTTATAAAGATGCGATACAAGAACTTTTTCAAATAGAAATCGCTTATAGCAAAAACAAAGGGTATTATATTGAAAATACTGGCGATATACAGAAAAACGAGTTGCGTAAGTGGCTTGTAAGTACTTTTTCTGTCAATAATCTTATCAATGAGGGATTAAATTTGCGTAAACACATTGGTTTTGAACCAATTCCATCGGGTCAACAATATTTGACCTCTATTTTGGAAGCGATTCGAGAAAGGGTGCGTTTGCGTGTTACACATAGAGGTTTTTCAAAGGAGAAACCTACCATGTTTACCATTGCTCCGTTTTGCTTGAAGGTGTTTAAGCAAAGGTGGTATGTGTTGGCGCAGTCTGAGTATGAGGATGGCAGAGTGCTTGTTTACAGTTTAGACCGTTTCCTTGAGGTGAGTCGCACCGATATTAAGTATGAAATTCCTGCAGACTTTGATGTGGATGAGTATTTTAGTGCGTTTTATGGAGTGTCTTGTGTAAATGGCACAAAGGCTGAACTTGTTCGTTTAAAAGTGGATGCCTGGCAGGCAAAATATTTCCGCTCATTGCCGCTGCATCCTTCGCAACAAGAAATGGAAACCACAGACGAGTATTCTATTTTTGAATATTTCTTAGTGCCAACATTTGAACTCTCTAAGGAAATTCTTTCCAATGGTCCTGCCGTTGAGGTTCTCGCTCCACAATCGCTCCGCAATGAGATAGCTGATAAGATAGGTGAAATGTGTGCAAAATATGAATTAAAGTAAGAAATATGAACGAATACATTGCAGATATAGAACATTATGAGAAGGTGATTACGAGGGTACAGGGTGCTAAGCGATTGCTTTGGATTGCTACGGCAGATCTGAAGGATTTGTACGTTAAAAAGGGTGCGAATGATGCGATACCGTTTTTGAGCGTGCTAAATGATTTGGTGAAACGTGGGGTTGAGGTGCGTTTGCTTCATGCAAAAGAACCAGGGACAGCTTTTCGTAATGATTTTGATAAATATCCAGCTCTTTGGAAGGGTCTGCAAAGGCGACTTTGCTCTAGAGTACACATGAAGGTGGTGGTTATTGATAGTGAATTAGTCTATATTGGTTCTGCAAATCTTACGGGTGCTGGTATGGGAATGAAATCGCCTTTAAACCGAAATTTTGAGGCGGGTATTCTCTCGGACGAGGATGGTTTTATAGATGCAGCTATGGTTCATATTAATGATATCTGGGAAGGCAAACATTGCACGAAGTGTGGCAGGAAAGATTTGTGTTTGGATTGTATAGTGAAATAATAAAACACTGGAGTATAAGAGTGTCTGAGAGGATTATTTTTGAAAAATATAGAATGTAACCATGTCAGAAGTAAGGTTGTAGCGAAGGTCTATGATTATGCTTTAATTTGCTAAATATTGATAAAAAATTATAGTTCATATGATATTAATTAAGACAAGAATAAATGAGATAGTAAAAGATATCATTAAAAATGATTCAAATCTTTGTAAAAGAGAAATCAAGTGTAGTTATGTAGATGATTCTTCTAGAATGCCTCATTATAATAGGTATATTCAGGTACGAACGGCATTCTCAAATTTGCAAACAATCCATTATGAATTTATTTTAGGGAAATGGGAATTACATATAGAAAAACCAATAATAGATGATGGTTATAACTATTTCCGTATAATGGAATATTTAAAAAATGAAACAAGGAAAAAAGATTGTATTCAATGGGAAATATATGATGATGTATACATTGCTAGGTATAATGTTGAGATTGCTTCTGAAAATGATATTAAACTAGGTTTAGAGTTTCTTTATAATACTTTTGACTCATTACTTGAGAACTGTAATAAAATATTTAAAAAAGTGGATCTCTCATCAAGGTATGAATTGGTGTCAGAACTAAAAGATATAGATGGCAATGATGAAGTTATGCTTCGAATGATGAAGTTAAAGGATTTGTTTGATCTAAAATTAACGATACCTGATTATCAAAGAATTTACTGTTGGAAAGATAATGATATCGAAAAGTTATGGAATACTTTTTTAGAAATACATAATGGTTCAGATTATCATCTAGGCACAATTATACTTCATAAAAATAATGAAAATAATTATGATATTATAGATGGGCAACAACGTTTAGTTACAATAACTATAATACTTCGAGCTTTAGGATATAGTGGTAATATGCCCTTATTGTTACAGCGTTTTGTATCAAATGAAGCATGCAAAAATATTTCAAATGCAAAGTATGTTGTAAAAAATATAATATCTTGTAATAAGGATAGATATGAGAATGTTAAGAACAATATTCTAGAGCATTTAAGATTTTCAATATTGATTTTGCAATCTGAGAATCTAGATCTTGCATATACATTCTTCTCTACACAAAATTCACGAGGTGTCAGGTTGTCTGATTTTGATATATTGAAAGCACATCATTTAAGATTTCTTGTGACAAATGACATACAGTCTGAACATCTTGCAAGAAGATGGAATTCTATCTCACAAGAATATGAATCTACAAATGAATTAATCATAGAGAAATCGTTAGGATTATATTTGTTTAGAATTAGAAAATGGATGAGAAAACATTCTTGTGATTGGTTTGAGAGTAATAGACCAATAAAAGAAGAATATTCTGCAGCACCAATAATATTGGGAATTCCTCCATTTTGTGAGAGATTTTATTTTTATGAGAAGATTCAAGGAGGATCACATTTCTTTGCATTTTCTGAGCATTTTGTTGAGTTATATAAACAATTCATAAGAACGCCTCAGGTTTATTTACTTCGCAAATATTTATTAGCAGAGTCCCATTGGAAGTATGAAAGTGCAATTGAGACAGTACTATTTGCATATTTTACTAAATTTGGTAAGCAATACTTCTCTGAAGCAATATATTGTATTATAGGTGTGATAGCGCAACATCGTTATACTAAACGAGCTATTCAATATAAGATAAACGAATATGTTAATGATTCGGAACTTATAATGATGATAGATCAAGCGACTTCGCCTTCTTTTTTCTTAGCAGAAACGTTATCATTAATTAAAATAAGTGGTAGAGATTTAGATAAAAAT
>JAFOFC010000050.1 GCA_017387515.1 Paludibacteraceae bacterium | reverse complement strand
ACTACGCAAAGACCACAAATGGAGCCCTGCGCAATACGTGATAGCATGGATAGCATCATGGGTAGAAGAATTTGGTATAGATGGCGTAAGATGCGACATTGTAGAAAACGTACACACCTATCGTTGGAAAGAACTTTCTGAGGCTTGCAACGCTGCACTAAACAAATGGCGTGCAAATCATCCAAACGACCCTGCATCTAAATGGACAGACAGTTTCTACATGACAGGCGACTTTGACATGGCTGGTATAGACTACAAAGCAGCATATGCCGATGCTGGTTTTTCTTCTATGGTAAACTTCTATTTTCCAAAAACAGGTGATTTAGACGGCATTGTTTACCTATGGCAAGCCTACGCAGATAGCATTCAGGCACACCCAAATTGGCATCCATTCAACTACCTAAACAACTCATATCACCGCGATGCCAATATGGATAACATGATAGATTGTGCCACTACATTCTTGTTATCACCTGGCATTGCCCAAATTTTCTATGGCGACGAAACCCTACGTCCGCTAAGCGATGCAAAATACAATGTGGATAGCGACCAAGCATTTCGTTCAGACATGAATTGGGATTCCATCAACGAAACCGTGCTCCAACACTATCAAAAATTGGGAAAAATCCGCAAAGCAAACCCTGTAATTGGCACAGGCAAACAACGCATCATCGATACGCATACCTGCGTACGATACAATAACAACGATACGTTGGTAATAAGGGTTGCTGCAAATAGTGGCGAAAGCATCAACTTAGGCAATGCATTCCCAGAAGGAAGCACAGTAACAGAACTTTACACCGGCCAAACAGCCATCGTTACTAACGGAAAGGTTCGTTTTGAACGCATCGAAAACAAAGTAGCCATCATTAAACAATAGTTACCCTAGACGCCTGCGACGGGCTATTGGAAAGCCTAACGAAGTAAAAAATAAAATCCCCGAAAGCATAAGAAAACTTTCGGGGATTTTTTGTCTGTATGGGCACTAATCATACTTACGCAGTCGCTTCTTTTGCGTTCACTTTTTTGCCGTTTCTGAAAATTTTATAGCCCAAAGCAGCTATAATAATAGACATAATAGGGCTGATGTAACAGAAGAAACAATATGGGAAATACATAAAGGTAGATACGCCTAAAATGGTAGAGTGTGTCATACCACAGGTACTCCATGGCACCAAAGGCGATGTTACCGTTGCACCGTCTTCTAACGATCGGCTCAACAAGCGGCTTTCGTAACCGTTTTCTTTGTATACGTTTTTAAACAAGTTAGAGGTTAAGATAATGCTCAAATATTGGTCGGCAGTAGTTACGTTAAAGAAGAAACCAGAGGTTACGGTTGTTGCCACCAACGATGTACGTTTGGTAATTAACTTGCTGCAGAAATTGGTCATACTTTCTACAAAACCGCATGCTTTCATGCAAGAACCAAAGGTCATAGCACATAACACCAACCAAACGGTATGCAACATACCTGCCATGCCGCTGGTATCAATCAATTCTACCAACAACTTGTTATCCGATGCCAATTCGGTAGTGCCGTACAAAGCAATCATCGCTCCTTTAAACAAGTTTTGTTCGCCCGCTACCTCGTAAAGGTTATCGGGTTGCACAAACACCGCTACCAAAATAGCTACGGCTGTAGACAAACACAACGTTACAATAGGAGGCAATTTTTTAGCAATCAAAATGGCGGTAAACACAGGCACCAACAGCAACCATGGCGAAATAACAAAACGATCGTGCAAGGCAGTAATTAGTTCTTCGGGCGATGTATTACCCACGGCAGGATGCACAAAACCAATAATGGTAAAGATAACCAAGGTAATCAACATAGAAGGTACAGTGGTAATCATCATGTACCTAATGTGTTCAAACAAAGGAGTTTCGGACGATGATGCTGCAACTACCGTAGTATCGGACAAAGGCGACATTTTATCGCCAAAATAAGCACCCGATAAAATGGCACCGGCAATCAACTCGGGCGAAAAACCTAGTGCCTGACCAATGCCAATAAGTGCCACACCTACCGTAGCAATGGTGGTCCAAGAACTACCAATTACCAACGAAACCAGTGCACACAAAATACAAGTTGCTACCAAAAAGATAGAGGGGTGAATAATTTGCAAACCGTAGTAAATTAGCGTAGGAACTACCCCACTCACCATCCAAGCGCCACCTAGTGCACCAATAATGAGCAAAATAATAACCGCCGATCCAACACCACCAATGCCCTCTTTAAGTTGCTGTTCAAAATCGTCCCAGGTGCGTTTATATACCAGTGTACCCAACAAGATACAAACCATAGAAGTCATTAACAAGGCTATCTGACTGCCCCCTGCCAACGAATCTACACCAAAGGTTTTAATGACCAACACCAACATGCCAACCAGGAATAAAATAACCAGCACAGGCACATAAATGGGCGGATTTTTTTGATTTTCACTCATAGAATTGTTAATTTTAAGTTAAAGAAAGGGCAAAAATAATCATTTTTTTATTATCTTCGTACACGACACCTATAAATAAAACTCCATGATTACAAAATACACAATACCACATTTTTTTTACCAATGGGCAGCTGTTTTACTACTGCTGTTTTTGGGTGGTTTTATGCTATGTCAAGCACAAACACGTTCCTTTACAATTGGGGATGTTACCTTTACCATGAACTTTGTAGAGGGCGGCACCTTTAACATGGGGGCACAAAACACCGACAATACCCTACCTGGCTACGAAGCCGGTGCCGACTTTAACGAAAATCCGGTACACGCCGTTACGGTGGCAGATTTTTACATGGCCCCCTACCTTATTACCCAAGAGCTATGGGAAACCTTGCTATACGAAACACCCAATGCCGAATTTGAACAACAATGGTTTGAGGGGGCAGGTTTAGGCAATCAATACCCTGCCTACTACATTACCTACAACGACGTACAACGTTTTATTACGGCACTTAACGACTTTTGTCATTACACCCAACAACTATCTGACGACGAATTTTTCCGTTTGCCAACCGAGGCCGAATGGGAATATGCTGCGCGCGGGGGCAAGCAAAGCCAAGGTTACGTATATGCTGGTTCTAACACCGCTAGCGAAGTGGCATGGTACGTAGAAAACAGCCCCGAAAGCACCCAAAAAGTGGGGCTTAAAAAACCCAACGAACTAGGTTTATACGACATGAGTGGCAACGTTATGGAATGGTGCAGCGACCTTTACGGCAACTACACGGCCAATAGCCAAACCAACCCCACAGGCCCTGCCAACGGCACGTACCGCGTATTGCGCGGTGGGGTTTACATGCGCCCTGCTACCCTATGCCGCATTGCCGCCAGATCGTATGCTTTCGACAACACCCGCGTTAGCTACTACGGTGCCCGTCTTGCTTTAATAGCCAACCCTCCTACGGGGGTAAATACGCTGCAAACAGACAAACCAACGGGTTATATTCAAGGTACGCAACTACACATCGTAAACTTAAGTGGTACTACCCAAATTGCACTTTACAATATTTTAGGACAAAAAGTAGCTGCCTATCACATTGCTTCTACTACACACAACATCAACATGCTATCTTTTCCCAAGGGCATGTACATCCTAAAACTAAACCAAACTACCCAACGCATTGTGTGGTAGTATTTAGTAGGAATTTTCCACGGAATGGACAACTTTACTGGTCGTAAATAATATAAGTAGTTTTCTTTTTTTGTACCTTTGCGCCGCAAAAAAGAAACTTCTTATACCGCATGAAAAAGGCCCTTTTTAGCTCAATATTACTGGCAATAACAAGCATTGCCTTGGCAAAAAATACAGACAGTACCACCATCGCTCACCACGCCATTACCCTATACGGTTTTGCCCGTAGCGAAATGTTTGTTAACAGCCGACAAAACTACCAAGCACGCGGTGGCATTGTGTGCCTATACCCCAAACCCATAGAGTTAGACGATTATGGCTACGATGTAAATAACCAAGTAAATGCTGCCTTTTTGGCCATTACATCGCGCATTGGGTTAAAATACCAGTATACCCAAAACCAGCTAAGCATGGGAGCCCACATCGAGGGAGACTTTTGCGGAACAGCCACGTATATTGATATTATTCGATTGCGTCATGCCTATGCTTTTGTTCACTACAAAAACCACTCGTTTACAGTGGGTCAAACCTGGCACCCCTACTACGATGGCATATTTCCCAACGTGCTAACCTTAAACGGCGGCACGCCTACGGGCATTATTAACCGTTCGCCCCAAATTAAATACGAATGGAAATTTACGCCAAATTGGAAGTTTACTACCGCCTTTGTAACCGAAGGAATTACCGAAATTCGTCCCGAAGCCGTTTTGGGTATTTCGGGCCAAAACCAACACTGGAAAGGTGGCGTAATGGCAGAATACCGCTATCGCAACGTACCACACACCTTTACCTCCGAAATAGGCAGCACCACCCAGCAATTTCCGCTACATGCCTTTAACGGAACGGTGTATGCTCAATACAAAAAAGACAAATGGATGGCCAATGCCCGCGTAACAGGCGGACAAAATATTTCGCACCTAATGATATTGGGAGGCTACGGACTAATTAACGAAGATACCCAAAATTTGCAAGCCCAATTTGCCAACTTAGACCAAATTGCCAGCTATGTATGCGCTAGTTACGGCAGCAAATGGCGCGTTAATGTTTTTGCAGGCTACCTTAAAACCTTGGGTAGCGACCAATCTTGCACTGCCTACTACGGCACAGGTGCCAACGATGTTAGCGACATTATTAAAGCCGCAGCATCGGTAGAATTTAACTACAAAGGATTAAACGTAGGCCTCGAAGCCGAATATAGCAATGCCGCCTACGGTCACTGGGAAGGCAAAAAAATAACCCCCGATTATCGTGTTGATAACATCAGGGGTGTATTGCGCGTAACCTACAGCCTAAGCCACACGTGGAATAAATAAATTCGGTGATGCGGTGATTCGGTGATTCGACTAATCGTTTAATCGTTTTTTTAATTACGATTAAACGATTCTGCGGTTCATCGATTCAACGTTGCGAAGCAACAAACGACTAAACGACTAAACGCCTAAACGACTAAACGCCAGCATTAAAGCAAATTGGTACTAAAATAGCGTTCGATGCGGTCGGCCAAGATGGTGGCAACGCGTTTTTCTTTGCCGTACTTATTGGCCATTTGAATGGCAGCCCACACATTAGCACCCGACGAGGTACCACATAACAAGCCATACACTTCGGCCATTTTACGGGTGGTGTAAATAGCATCGGCATCCGACACCTCTACCACTTCGTCTATCAAAGCCGTATCTAATACCTCGGGCACAAATCCATCGCCAATGCCCTGAATTTGATGCAAACCAGGCTCGTGACCCAACAAGGCAGAAACATCTTTTGGCTCTACCGCTACTACTTTAATGTTAGGATTCTTCTCTTTTAAAAACTTCCCAATGCCTTGTAGCGTACCACCACTACCCAAGCCCGATACAAAAATATCAATTTCACCACCCATTTGTTCCCACAACTCTTGCGCCGTGGTTTGGTAGTGAATTGCAGGGTTATTGGGGTTAACAAATTGTTGTGGAATAAAGGCATTTGATCCCAACTCGGCAGCAATGGCCTCGGCCTTTTTTACCGCTCCATCTAGGCTTAATTCTTTGGGAGTCAATTCCAATCCAGCACCCAAACAGCGAATAATGCGTTTACGCTCTTCGCTCATATTTTCGGGCATTACAATAATTACTTTATACCCCTTGCGTACCCCTACCAAGGCCAAGCCAATGCCAGTATTGCCCGATGTAGGCTCTATAATGGTCATGCCTGGTTTTAACTTGCCTTCTTTTTCGGCTTGCTCTATCATGTTTTTAGCCACACGGTCTTTAATGCTACCGCCTGGGTTTAAAAACTCTGCTTTAGCAAAAATGTTGTAATCATCACTCACCTTTAACAAAGGTGTCTTTCCAATTAAATCAATAATGTTCATATATGTTGGTTGTTTGTTTAGGCGTTTAGACGTTTAGGCGATAAAATTCGGTCCCTGAGCCTGTCGAAGGGCCCGAATGGTTATTCGGTTATTCGGTGAGGCGGTGAGTTCTCGGCATTTAGCATTCTCCCCCGTTAGGGGGTTGTTCTTTGTAATAGGCAGGTCTTGGAGGGCGTTGCCCGACAAGGCCTGTGTATTGCGTTTGTTATATCGTTGCACCCCCGTAGGGCGGTGCTTCTTTGTTTATTTCTTGTTCAACCCGCGATGCGGGTTGGGATGTGGGGCGGATTCGCCGTTTTACAGGCCTTGCTTCGCAAGACCTGCCTACAATAAAGATTAACCCCTACGGGGTAAATATTATCCCTGCGGTCCCTAAATTTGACGTTCTCATTTCGGTCCCTGAGCTTGTCGAAGGGCGGTTCCTATTTTACTTCTGCTCTCGGCTTGCACCACGGACGCACGAGCCGTGCGTCCCTACTTGCGACTTTCGACTTAAATTCTTTCAAGTACCGTTTGAATCAGTTCTTTCATTTTTTCGTCGTAACTACCAATAAAGCGCTTGCCCAAACGGTTGGCAATAATAAGGCAAACCGTGGTAGCTTGGTGTCCAAGCAAGGCAGATAACCCTGCAATGGCAGACCCTTCCATTTCAAAATTGGTAATGCGGTGACCCTCGTATTCAAACTGCATAATCTTTTGGTTAAGCGATGCATCGTGCAACGGAATACGAATAGCCCTACCCTGTGGTCCATAAAAACCCGGAGCCGAAATGGTAGTACCTAACACCATATCATCGCCTGCAATTTGCTTGGTTAATGTAGCCGATGTAGCAATGCAATAAGGGGCTGCAAACTTAGCATCGTAGCCCGTTTGTTGCACAAAGGCACGTTCAAAATCCAAATCGCAAACAGTATCCCTTCCGGCATAGTAATTAAGCAATCCATCAAAGCCAATTCCGTACTGCGACACCACAAAAGTACCTTCGGGTGTAAAAGGCTGCAAACCGCCCGATGTTCCTATGCGAACAATAGAAAGATGCGTTTTATTTTGTTTATCTTCGCGCGTCTGTAAATCGATGTTTACCAAGGCGTCTAACTCGGTTAATACGATGTCGATATTATCGGTGCCAATACCGGTAGAAACCACCGAAATGCGCTTGTCTTTTATCCATCCTGTAATGGTTCTAAACTCGCGATTTTGCACGGTGCAATCGATGCGATCAAAAAACGCGGCTACTTTGTCTACGCGGTTTTGGTCGCCCACTAAAATTACCTTTTCTGCCAATTGTCCTGGCAGCAAATGCAAGTGAAAAACACTGCCATCGGCGTTGATGATGAGTTCGGATTCGGAGTATTTCATTGTTTATGTCGTTTAGGCGTTGAGTCGTTTAGGCGTTTAGGCGATGTTTTTATTGATGAATCGTTAAATCGTTGATGCGTTTAGTCGATAAAATTCGGTCCCTGAGCTTGTCGAAGGGTTCGCCCTCATGACTAATCGTTGATTCGTATTTTTATTACGATTAAACGATTCTGCGATTCAATGTTGCGCAGTGCCAAGCAACAAGCGACATGTGACAACAAATGTACAATTTTTTTCGGTATGTACCAATATTTTTGTATATTTGCGTTTCGTTAAAAAGACAGATAAAAAACATGGAAAAAGCCCCAAAAGATACAGCCGTATTACTATTACACTGCCCTGACAAACAAGGTATTATTGCCGCAGTAACCGAATTTATCAACATCAACAAAGGTAACATTATTTACCTAGATCAACACGTTGATAAAGCCGAAAAAGTATTTTTTATGCGTGTAGAATGGGAATTAGAGAACTTCTTAATTCCACGCGACAAGGTAAAAGAATATTTCGATACCCTTTTGGCCAAAAAATACCAAATGGAATTTGAGATTTATTTCCATGCCCAAAAACCAAAAATGGCCTTGTTTGTATCTAAGCAAGCACACTGTTTATACGACCTTTTGGCACACTACGAAGCAGGTGATTGGAACGTAGAAATTCCCCTTATTATTAGCAACCACCCCGATATGGAGCACGTGGCTAAAAAATTTGGCATTCCTTACTACTGCCTACCCATTACCAAAGAAAACAAAGCAGAACAAGAAGCCAAAGAAATGGAACTATTGCGCCAACACGACATCACCTTTGTGGTATTGGCACGCTATATGCAAATCATTACCCCTGCTATGATAGAGGCTTACCCCAATAAAATCATTAACATTCACCACTCGTTCTTGCCTGCCTTTGTGGGAGCAAAACCCTACCACGCAGCCTTTCAACGTGGCGTAAAAATTATTGGTGCTACCAGCCACTACGTTACCGAAGAGTTAGACGCAGGTCCTATCATTAAGCAAGACGTTGCCCGCATATCGCACAAAGACAGCATCGAAAACCTTATCCGCAAAGGACAAGATTTAGAAAAAGTGGTGCTATCGCGTGCCGTTGAAAAACACATTGAACGCAAAATTTTGGTTTACAAAAACAAAACCATCGTATTTGGATAAAACATGCAAGTTGCTATTGTAAAATACAACGCCGGCAACATTCACTCGGTAGTACACGCACTTAGAAGACTGGGCATTGAACCGGTTTTAACCGACAACCCTACCCTTTTACAAACGGCCGATAAGGTTATTTTTCCGGGGGTTGGCGAGGCCGCCACTACCATGCGTTATTTAAAGCAAACAGGGCTTGATACCGTTATAAAAAACCTAACCCAACCTGTTTTGGGCATTTGCTTGGGCATGCAATTGTTGTGCAGTCACTCGCAAGAAGGCGATGTAGATGCCTTGGGTATTTTTGATGTACCCGTTCAAAAATTTACCTGGCAAAAGGGCATTAAAATTCCGCACATGGGGTGGAACCAAATAGAGCAACTAAAATCGCCTTTGTTTGCTACTTGCCAAGAGAACGATTATGTGTATTTTGTGCACAGCTATTACGTACCCGTTTGTGCGCACACCATAGCTACCACCCAATACAGCCTGCCATTTAGCGCAGCCCTTAACAAGAACAATTTTTACGCTACCCAATTTCATCCCGAAAAAAGCGGCGATGTGGGAAGCCTAATTTTAGAGCAGTTTATAAAGCTATGATTCAACTCATTCCTGCTATAGATATTATTGACGGCAAGTGTGTGCGCCTATCGCAAGGCGACTACAACCGCCAAAAAACATACAACGAAAATCCGTTAGAGGTAGCCAAATCGTTCCAAGACCATGGCATTACCCGCCTACACTTGGTAGATTTAGACGGAGCAAAAGCCAGCCATATTGTTAACTACAAGGTTCTAGAAAACATTGCTACCCACACCAACCTAACCATCGATTTTGGCGGCGGCCTAAAAACCGACGACGATTTGCGCATTGCTTTTGAAAGCGGCGCATCCATGATAACCGGCGGCAGTATTGCCGTAAAAAATCCCAACCAATTTTTATCGTGGTTAAACCAATATGGTAGCGATAAAATTATTTTAGGGGCCGATGCCAAAGACAAAAAAATTGCCGTTACGGGTTGGTTAGAAGATACCGATTGTAATTTACTTGATTTTTTAACCGATTATATTAACAAAGGCGTTAGCCAAGTAATTTGTACGGACATTGCCAAAGATGGCATGTTGCAAGGGCCCTCTACCCAACTGTACAAAGAAATTTTGGCGGCACACCCTGCCCTATGGCTTATTGCCAGTGGAGGGGTTAGCAACATGCGCGACATCCAAGAATTGGATGCCGCCGGCGTTCCCGCCGTCATCTTTGGCAAAGCCATATACGAAGGCAACATCACCTTAAAAGAAATCGAACAGTCGATTGTCAATTGTCGCTAGTCGAAGGTCAAAGGTCGCAAGTAGGGACGCACGGCTCGTGCGTCCGTGGCCCAGCATTGATTTGCCGAACCGCAGCCTGACTTCATGAGGATGAAGCCCGAATAAATAAAAGTATCACCATCTATTCGGGCACTTCGACAAGCTCAGTGACCGAATAGAATCGATTAGTCGATTCACCGATTAGTCATGAGGGCGAAGCCCGAATAAATAAAAGAATCAACAAATAAACAACCATATGTTAGCAAAAAGAATTATCCCTTGTTTGGACGTAAAAGACGGCAAAGTCGTTAAAGGCGTCAATTTTGTAAACTTTCGCGATGCTGGCGACCCAGCCGAATTGGGCGCATTTT